>WJKH01000019.1 GCA_014729235.1 Candidatus Dojkabacteria bacterium
ATTAAACACATTTACAACTCGAAATTTAAAGGGCAGGAAGGCTTGTGGCAGAGTTATGTTGATGATGACCTGCTCCCTCGATTGCACGGATTTGAAATTCTAATGGCTAGCTATGCTATGGCTCATCTCAAATTGGATATAACACTAGCTGAAACTGGTTACGATGTTTCTAAGGGCAAAGGGAAGCGTTTAGGGGTATACCTGACTAACTCTCTTGAAGAGCCTCAATCATTGCAGAGAGATCTGTTTTCTCAATGGCTTTCTACGGAGAGTCTTGAGGCTAATGAGGTTAAGAAGGAGAAACCGATTATGGTTGTGATGGGTAATCCTCCGTATGCAGTTAGCAGTACAAATAAGGGTGAATGGATCCAAAACTTAATCGAGGACTACAAAAAGGATTTGAACGAGAAGAAAATTAATCTAGATGATGATTACATCAAATTTATTCGTTATGCTCAGTGGTTTATAGAGAAGAATGGTGAGGGTGTTGTTGCCTATATTTCGAACAATTCTTTTATTGACGGTATAACACATAGACAGATGAGAAAGTCTTTGCTTGAGACTTTTGATAAGATTTACATTCTAAATCTACATGGGAATAGTCTTAAAAAAGAGAAAACACCCAATGGTGGTAAAGACGAAAATGTCTTTGATATAAGGCAAGGAGTTAGTATAAACATATTCGTTAAGAAAAAAGAGGCTAACAATAAATTAGCTGAGGTTTATTACTCTGATGTCTGGGGTGAGAGAAAGAAAAAGTATCAAGAGTTAAAGAATCAGGTTAATGAGATAAGATGGAAAAAGATTAAATACCGTAAAACCAACTTTTTCTTTGTGATAAAAAATTACGAATTACTTTCTTCTTATAAAAAGGGACTCCTGTTGAGTAATATTTTTAGAATTAATAATTCAGGAATACAGACTGATCGTGATTCTTTATTTATTGATTC
The DNA here is from genome assembly GCA_014729235.1 of Candidatus Dojkabacteria bacterium. Lineage (GTDB taxonomy): Bacteria > Patescibacteriota > Dojkabacteria > SC72 > WJKH01 > WJKH01. Next base: position 951 of record WJKH01000019.1, read on the forward strand.
CGATAGGGATAATCTAAAACAGAAGATGAAACTTTTATTTAATGACTCGGATGAGAAATTCTGTGAAAAATACAGAGTTAAAAATAGCTCAAGTTACAAAATTGTTGATATAATCAAAAAAGTAGATCTCGAGGTTGGGAATATTGAGAAGATTCTTTATAGACCCTTTGATTTCCGATATATCTATTACTCTCCAGAATTGACAAGCCGTCCTGCCGGTAAAGTAATGGAACACATTTTGGGTCATAAGAACATCGTACTTATTTCTAGTAAACAACAAAGTACATTCGATTATCAACATGCTTTTGTTTCAGATAGACTTTTGGAAAGATGTACCATATCTTTACAAACGAAGGAGGGTGGATATAACTTTCCGCTATATCTATATGACAAGACAAATCTTCATTCATCCACCCGCCAACCCAACCTCGACCAAAAAATCATTGATCAAATTGCAACAAAACTAGATCTATCATTCATCCCAGACCACGAAGACCCTAAAGCAGGCAAAAAAGGAACATTCAACCCACTAGACATACTCGATTACATATACGCCATCCTACACAGCCCAACATACAGAGAAAGATATAAAGAATTCTTAAAAATAGACTTTCCAAGAATACCATTTACATCAGATAAAAAACTGTTTTGGAAGCTAGTTAAAAAAGGTCGTGAGTTGAGAGAATTTCACCTGATGGAGCATGAAAAAAGCGATAACCTTATAACAACCTTCCCTGTTGCAGGAGATAACGAAATAACAAGACGGATCACAAAAACAAGTCCTGGCTTTGAATTGACCGATAAGAAAAAGAAAATCGGTAGGGTCTGGATAAATGACGATCAATACTTCGATAATGTCCCTGAATTAGCATGGAATTTCTATATCGGAGGTTATCAGCCAGCTCAGAAATGGCTAAAGGATAGACGGGATATGAAGCTTGATAATGAGAGTGCGAGGCATTATCAGAAGATTATTGTTGCTTTGGTGAATACTGACAGGATTATGAAAGAGATTGATGGTTTAATTGATAAGTGGCCTATTGAATAGAGTTTGTATTGTTGCACTAGGATGCTTCCCACTTTTAACAAGAAAACCGATTTAAGATTATAAATTCGAAACAGTAAAAAAGCGTAATATTGCCAACTGCAGTTTGCAAAATTACCGTAATATTGTACAATGCAGCAAACAAAAATGACAAATTTGGGAGAAAATTAGGAAAAATATTAAAAACAATTAATTTGAAAGCATCGGAAGCTTCAACTGCACATCAAGCACTCAGAAAAAGCCCCAATCCACTAAGACAAATAGACAACAAAAGGTGTAGAATCTAAATGCAGGAATAGAAAATTAGCGAATCAATACCTCGCCGATAGAGGTAGTCAGGGAAATCCGGTGAATACTTGGGATTCCTGACTCGTTTGATAACAGTTGTTACTTATTGACAATAGAAACGTATTGAAATAAGTAACAGAATCAAAATTTTAATATAATATTTATATGGATTCTACAGAAAAGAAAGGGAACCTGCTTGTGATTGTAGCCCTTGTGGCAGGGATTTTAATAGCATCAGCAGTCTCATTCTACATAGGCTTAGCCATGGGAAAAAATGAAACTTCAGGCGAAGTTAATACAAATATCCCCGCCGGAGAAAATCCAGGAGAAGAAAACCTTCGCGGCACTCAGGAGGAGATCGATATGAATGCTACAATAAAAGCAATAAAGCATGAATATCTTGATATTCAAACAATTCCTGACGATAAAAAAGTTTATTACGTCAAAAATGGAGATGTTTGGGCAGCTGATGTAAGTAATTTATCAAAAGTCAGTGAGACAAAGGTGATAGATGAGACTCAGGAAATCGAGAAGATTGCTTATTCGGAGTCTCTCGATATGATTGCATATCTCACTTCTTCATTAAGTGATGACGCTTCACAACAGGGGAACCCATTATTTGCAAATGATACTGTCATGCTATATGATACAGCCAATCAGTCGACAAAAAAGATATTTGAGGTCAAGGATTCAAAAGTTTGGTCTATGGCATTTATTGATGATTCACGCGAAGTTGTGATCTCAGGTACAGACGTCTGGATTTACAATATTGATGATGGAGCTTTAGAAGAATATGATATTGGCTTAGAGGGAAACTTTTGTCCGACAGCAGGAATTGAAAGTATAAGCCCGACGGGCGATAATATTATTTTATCAAAAGCTTGTTACGAAGGAAGTGAGAGCTCCATTTTTGATCTGCAGGAGGGAAAGACTTTATATTCATTTGGGGATATTCATCTTGAAGGGGATATCGCCGCGGGTTTTGTCGGAAATGACGTGGTTTTGGGCTTGTCAAGAACTTCCGAAGATGCTGTCGAATTTGAAGAGGTTTTCTACCTGACTGATTTGACTGGTGCTAAACTAAAGGAATTTAATGAACTTGATGCTTCAACTGATAAAATCTGGTTTAATGAAGATGGAAGCCTATACATTGTCGTGATTGATGACGAAATTCAAATCTATCGTGTAGATTCACAGACAAATGATCTAATTGATGAAACTTATAAATTTGCAGATAAAGAAATGTTGGTAGAATACGTGAAAGATGAGCAAAGCTGGACCAGAGCTCTAAGTGTCATAAATCTGGGGACAGGAGAGGAATATGAGCTGTTGAAGAAAGACTAGCAGAAATCCGGAAAATTATATGTTACCAATCCGATAAAATTTCGTAGAAATATGCAGAATAGGTCAGGAAAAACAAAGCGTGATAGAAAGGCAGAAAAAAAGTTCGAAAAGTACTATTTTGAGTACCGTGAACGAATTTATTGGTACATTAGAAAAAGATTAAATAGTGATGCACAAGCAGAAGATATGACCTCAGAAGTTTTTATGAAACTACTCGAACATCCGGACATTATGAAGAAAAGAGATTCAGGAGGAGTCCGGGCGTGGCTTTATACTGTTGCCCGCAACAGCCTGATAGACAGCTATAGAAAGAAGACAAATAATGTTACCAAAATTCGGCCAGATCCTGAAAACAACATTTTTGAAATTATTACAGCACAGAAAGACACCAATTTACGGGATGCTATTCATGATGAAAGATATCAGCTGGTACTTGCAGCACTGGAATCCTGCTCAGATGAGGAAAAGGAGATAATAACTCTGAGATTTCAAGAAGACATGAAGTACAAGGAAATTGGTGACATAGTGGGAAAAGAAGAAGGCGCTGTAAAAATGCAGCTGTATAGAGCTATAGATAAAATTAAAGAAATGGTGAAAGCTCAAGGTTGAGCGTAGGCAAAGATGGCGAAACGTAAAAAAATACACAATATAATAGATGAGCTGATGCAGGCAATTAAGCGGGATGAGAGATCTTCCGATATTTCTCATCTTGACCAAATTATGGCCGAGAAGACGTCGAGGGCGGGCTATGATGGTCTGGCCGACAGAATTAGCCGCAAGTCTTCGCAAATATCACGAAAACCTAAAAAAGAATCTAGCGGCCCTCGTCTGTTGAACATTTTTGGCTTATCGCTTGTGACTACTGTAATTTCAGCGGTATTAGTATTGGGAGGCGCATATTTGCTTGGCTATTTGGATTTTTTGAAGGAAACTCCAACAATTGGTACTCTGACTGAACTGGCTGATACTACACCGACTCCGGTTATGACTTTGAAGCCTACAACTTTCACTGATAGCGGTTATGCTGCACAGCAAAACACATTTAAGATGAATTTGGAGTCGCCTCTCACATCCCAAGCCAAAAAAGCTATTCGTGTTGAGCCGGAAATTGATTTTGATGTGATTGAGAAGACTTCGCAGAGCAGCCAGACTATTGAAATTGTTCCAAAGGATGATTTGGAAGAAAACACTACTTACACTATAACTCTCGAAAAGGGGACTCAGTTTGAAAATGGATCTACACTCAAGAAAGACTTAGCATGGAGCTTTAAGACTGAGCCTGATTTTGCGATAATAGATACAACCCCCAGAGATAATTCAGAAGAAGTTCCGGTTAATTCTACAATAGAGTTTGAATTCAATCACAAGAATATTGATGTGCAGGGTCTTTCTGATTATGTAGAAATAAATCCTTCTGTCAGAGGGAAATTTGAAAAACATGGGATGAAAATTGTGTTTGTGCCCGAGGAAGAACTCAAGACATTTACTGCGTATTCAGTGACTATTGATAAAGGATATTCAAATGAAGCCGGAGAGCAACTTGAGCGTGATTACCATTTTTCATTTACAACCGGTGATAGAAAAATCAATGGAGAACAGGTTTATCATCGTACAGTTAATTTTACCAGCTTCTTCCAGGTTTTAAATAATACTGATCGCATTTCGGAGGAAGTTTGCTCTTATGCAGGTCAGGGAGATGATGTTGATCAATTAACTTATGAGCTTTATAAAATTGACTTGCAGACGGCTATTGATACCCTGCTATCTAATTCCGGCAAGGTAGAGGAGCTCCCAGATAACGCCAAGCTGATAGATACGCATGTTCCGATAACGACTGATCCATGCACGGAATATACCCATGAGCCCGGGAAAGGCATATATATTCTAAAGGTTAGCAGCAAATACACAGAATATCCTGTTTACGTAATGAGGACAATAAGTGATATTGGTCTGCTGGCAAATGTTGAAAGAGAGGCGACGAAAGGCTGGGCTTTTGACATGAATTCTGAAGCCGGGATTTCAGGAGTTGGGGTGACTGGATATACCTATGATGGTGGAAAATCTTCGCCTGGTTCAACTGGAGAGTCAGGATTTTATGAAATTCCGGGGGCTGATTTTTCGGCGGATTTTGTTCTTGCGCAAAAAGGTAATGATTACGCTTTTGCAGGTAAAAACTTTGGATTCTACGATCCTGAATTAGCCTATTGGAGTTCATATGGGTTCTCAGGCAGTGGGTACAGTTCATATATTTACACAGACAAACCTGCTTACCAGGCCGGCGATATAGTAAATTTTAAAGTAATTTCAAAATCATGGCTTGGCAAAAGTACCGAAGATCTTAATGGAAAAACCATAAAAATATCTGCGGGCTACATGAACGGCTGGCATACAAGCATGGAGGGCAGTGTTAGGAAGGCGCCGGTTTTTGAAAAAGAATACACAGCAAATGATTATGGGACTTTCAGTGGAAGGTTCGTAATCCCGGCTTCACATGGCTCTTCTGATTTGATTCTTGAAGCTTCAATAGATAATCTGAGGGTCGGGACAGAACAAATTATAATTGAAGAATTTTCCAAGCCTGAGGAAAAGTATGAAGTTAGTATCTCCAAAGATAAATATTTTGCAGGAGAATCCGTAAATGTAAATATCTCAGGAGAGGATTACAGCGGTCTGCCTCTAAGCGGCGAGACAGTAACTGTAGAGCTTACAAGAGGCAAGTTCTCCAAGGAAGGCATAATGCAAAGCTGGAATTCCGGGTTTGAAAGTAATGCTCAGGAAATTGTTGAGACAAAAGATATACAGCTTGGGAGTGAAGGGATTGCAAACTACAATTTTGTCCCGATTTTAGACGGCACAGATAGCAATTTCTATATCTATGCTGTTAAAGTTCTGGATAAAAATAAGTTATCTGCGAGTTATGGCGCTTCTGAAAAGATTTTTGTAAGTGATGCAGATACAAATATTGTGGTGAAGACTGACAAGTCAGCTTATGACTATGTTGTCGGAGAAAGTGCTGAAATTACATTTGAGGCTGAAAAATTGTGGTCTGGAGAGATTGCTGCCGGACACGAATTCCAGGTTGATGTAATACGAAACTGGTCCGAGACAGTTCCTTCCGGTTCGTACTACAGCGAAGTTACAAAGTCATTTGAGACTAGTTATGAGACAGTGCGCCATAGTGAGAAGGCTGTTGATAATAGATCTCTGCGTACCGATAAAAATGGCCGCATCACACTTCAATTAAATAACTTGCTGGAAGGCAATTACAGCGTCAGAGTGAAGTTTGATGGTACGCAGAAGCTTGTTGAAGGTATTATCTATACGAGAATGCAAGAGCGCATTGGGAGATCAGTGGAAGTTACGGTTCAGAGTGAAGATGTGAAACCGGGGGATAAAGTTGATGTAGAGATTTTTACAACCGCAGATGCAGCTGGAATTGTTCAAGTGTATGGGGAGAAACTGTACAATTGGAGCGACTTTTCTAAAAAAGGAGGCGATACTCCATATGTGTATTCTTTTACTGCCACGGAAAGTATGTATCCTCAAGTTTCGGTTTGTGCGAACGTTATTCAATCTGAAGGCAAGGATGGTTCGTATGGTGCCGAAATCTTCAAATCAGGAAAGGCTTTTGTCTCAGCCTGTACGACAATAAATATTGATTCGGAAACTTCAGTAATAAATCTCGATATTTCGTCAGATAAAGAAATATATAAGCCAGGAGAGGAAGTTACACTTGATGTTAATGCCACAAATTACAAGGGCGTGCCGGTTAAGACTGAGCTGAGTTTTGATGTTGTTGATCAGAGCCTGCGTGACTTATTTAGGGTGCAGGATCTGACGAATGATGAGATTTCCAGATACTTTCACAGTAGAAGATCGAATGGCGTTTCTACATACATGTCAGGCTCCGCTTACTGGGAGCTTGCCGGCGGAATGGGAGCGTTGGGGGGCGGGGAAGTAATTAGAGATAAATTTAAAGATGTAGCTCTCTGGATGCCGGAAGTCGAAACTGATTTTCGGGGCAAAGCTCAAGTGAAGTTTCAGCTTCCTGATAACTTGACCACTTGGAACCTCGGGGTCATAGCGACCGATGAAGATACTAAATTTGGTGCGGGCCATATTAGATTTGTCTCAAAGCTGGATCAAAATGTAAGCATTGACAATCCAAAATTTATCCGTCAGGGTGATAGATTGGTAGGTCAGTTGGAAATTGCAAATTATGGAGAGAAGGATTTTGCAGGGAAGATAGAATTGGAATTAGCTGATTCAGATCAGGTATGGGAAAAGAATGTTGAGGTCAAGAAATACTCAAGAATGACCTTAAATCCTGAAATTGAGGTCTCTTCTTCAGCTGAGGAGTTGACAATTAATGTCTTGTTATCTGCTTCAACTGGGGATATCTATCGTCCTGTTGATGGAATTAAAAAGAATATCGATGTTTACTCTAGCAGTCTCACCACGCATAAAGTTCAGACAGGAATTATAAAAGATGGGCTGGAATCAATTCAAGTTCCGGTTGATTTGGGAACAGACTTCAATCCAAAGTTAAATAAAATCGACTTAACTGTTTCCAGAATGTTTTCGATCCAAGAATTGTTTAAGGACGAGCCGATATACTCGGACTCTACAATAAGTCTTTCAAGTGTAATGCTGCACAATAGTTTTGTTTATAGTAATTTTGACTTGATAGAGCCTGATGTTGAGATTGAGGTTCTTGAAAAGCGTGTTGCAAATGCGTATAGTCTTTTGCTTGAGAATCAGGCAGACAATGGTGGATTTGCGTGGTTTGGTCATGATGCTGTGTCTGTTGAATCCAGTGTTACAGCAGCTGAGGCTCTCGGCGCAGTTGATACAAGCGGCTTAATAGCAGTAAACGATGTTGCGAAAGAAGACTTATCTGATTATCTCGAGTCAGTTTTGTATAGCGAAAAGTTTTCGAATTATGACAAAGTCTCCGCATTTTATGGACTAAGTTGGATTGATCAGGAGAAAGCTCAAGTTCATATCCCGCAGTTCATCAATCTAGCTGAACAATCTGTTGAAATTCAAAGATCGCCCTTGACTCTGGCATATCTGATGCAGGCATTTAATAACCTCGATTTTTCAGGAAATAACGTAGCACTAGCTCGTTATCTTGAGAAAACTGCTAATACAAACGATAGAGGTTCTTACTGGATTGATGCGGAAAGCAATTATAAAGTGGCTGAGAGCTCAGATTATGTAACTGCTATGGTGTATCAGGCGATATCCCCGATTGAAGAGTGGGGCCTGAAAGAAAAAACAAGAAATTGGATGATTGACCGCAGCAGCACTGATTTTGCAAGCGATGAAAGATATTTGCGGATAGTATATGCTTTGGGCGTTTCAGAGGTGGAAAACCTATATAGCCGGGATATCTCGGGGAATTTTGAAATTTTGGTAAATGGAAAACGGGCAGAGGTAGTGAGACTTTCAAACGATGATAATCGGGTTAAAGCGAGTATAGATTCAGGATATTTGAAGAAGGGGGAAAACTTAATCGAAGTCACTCGTAGCAATCAAGGAGATGCATACATTATTCTTGATTCCGTGATTCTTGAAGAGTCTGATAATAGATCTAATTCCGATGATTTTTCAATCAATAAAGAGCTGTTTGACTTGGATAGCGGCCAGGAAATTAGTCCGGAAGATGTCCGGAGAGGAGATTTAGTGAAAGTACGGCTTTCTGTAACTCCGAAACATGATTTTGACAATGTGTTAATTTATGATCAGCTTCCTGCCGGGGTGGAAGTAGCTAATTTTAGCTATTATGATACGAGTCTTCACGTCTGGAAGAAGTTTTACGAAGATAACCCGGAAGGATACTGGATTAACAGATTTCCGGATTTAGTCAACGATAGAGTTTCGTTTTCTGAGTCTTCCATGGATGCAGGAGAAGTTTATTACTATGAGTATGTTGTTTCCGCCGTCTATTCGGGAGACTTCAGCTCCGGAAGTACTTACGTCGGCGTAGAGTTATTCCCTGATGTTTCAAGTGTGCGACCGGGAGAAGTCTGGAAAATTGACTAGTAAAATCCCTGTATCTTTTGGGAATACGCCCGAAATCTTTCAAAGCCCGCACCGGACCTATGAATCAGCAAAGATTTATCATATAATCAAGCAGTAAGTTAATTAGTAGTCCCCAAAATGCCCCAAAACCAATCAAACGAAATCAATTTATCTCCGTCCACTTCGGCTCAACAACAAAATGTTCAGAATCAGGCCCCTACGATACAGCCGAGAGGTAATAAAAGGCAAAGCTCATCGACTCGTGGAGACGATTTCATAAAAGAGATTCAAGTTCTTGAAGACAAAGTTTTGTCTGTGCCTTTGCCAAAGGAATTGATGCAGAGGGCTATGAGAAGCATTGACAGGCTTCGAATTATGGCGAAGAGGGGGAGTTATACGGGCGATTTTGAGACAATTGAAAAATATGTTTACTGGATAACGAGTATTCCATGGGGAAAGACTACAAAAGACAATTTAAATATATCCAATGCTAAACAAGAAATGGACTCTTCTCACTATGGACTTGAGACGGTTAAGCAGCTGATTCTTGATTATCTTGCAGTTATGCAGTTGAGAAGAGGCGACCAGTCTCAATCCGAAGGAGTGGACAATTCCGGTGTTGATCAAATGGCAGTAGCTAGAGGATCTTCAGCAAATGCCCCTGTAATGTTATTTGTTGGTCTTCAAGGTGTAGGTAAAACATCGATAGCAAAATCTATAGCCAGAGCTATGGGGCGTAAATTCATAAGGGTATCGCTTGGAGCCATTGGAAGTGTCCAGATGCTGAGAGGTCAATCTCGAGCTTTGGCGGATTCTGAGCCAGGACAGATTATTAAGGCTCTGGTTCGGACCGAAAGTATGAATCCAATAATCCTTTTGGATGAGATCGATAAAGCCAGTGGGAACAAAGCATTGCTTAGCGATATCATGGCAGCATTACTTGAGATTCTGGATCCTGAGCAAAACTCAACTTTTGTTGATCATTATATTGATTATCCGGTCAATTTATCCAAAGTGTTTTTTATCTGTACTGCAAATAATCTTGGGACAATTTCTACTGCTTTGCTTGATCGTATGGAGGTGATTCGATTTACCAGTTATTCAGATGAAGAGAAAGAGGTGATTGCCAAAAATTACTCCTTGCCTAAAATTCTCGAAAATATGGGAGTGGATCAATCTCAATTGGTTATTAATGAGGATGTCTGGCCAATTTTAATTCGCCCTGTTGGATTTGATGCCGGTTTGCGGCAGCTTGAGAGGAACTTATCTACTCTTGTCAGGCGTGTTGCGAGGAGGATTCTTGAAGGTGCTGAGGTTCCTGTTCATGTTACCAGGGAGAATGTGCGTGAGTTTGTTTTGCCTGATCAAGGGCCTTTGTCGTAGTAATTCAGTAGTTGTAGATAGTCCCTGATTGACGGGCTTTTGCAAAGTGCTGAACTGAAATTTTCACGCGATTATCATAGTTGGTATTTTGGTGTAATATAATCGCATCAGATCTTGACTCAAACCAGGGTGTGAAAATCCGAAGAAGTCCATTCATCTCAATTGATTGTTTTGTAAGAAGAATATATACTTAATAGTATTAAGTCCAGGCATAAATTTACAAAATCTGTCCAGTGAAATCTCTGAAGGACCTAAAGTTGAAAAGGCTTGTAGTATTAGTACTTGTGATGCTTATTGCCATACGTCTATTTTCACGTCTATCACATGAAGCGAAGGCATTAGACGTAAGCGGGGATATTACTGCTAACACAAATTGGACTACGACGGATAGTCCGTATAATCTTACCGGAAATGTGACGATCAGAAATGGTGCGACATTAACCGTAGATGCCGGAGTGGTGGTCCAGTCGAATGGGTATTATCGATTGACCGTAGATAATGGAGCTCTAGTCGTAAATGGAGCATCGGGAAACGAAGTTACTTTCACATCTACTTCAGGAACTACGGCTAATAGTTGGGATGGAATTGTAGTGTCACAAAATGGGTCGGCGACCATAGATTATGCAAACATCTCTTATTCCGAAGTCGGCGTGATGATTCAAGGCGGCTCGGTTTCTATCACAAACTCTACTTTTACATCAAATCATATAGGAGTTGATGCCCATTTTGATGCATCCTTGACTCTTACTGGCAACACGTTTAATTCAAATACCTATGTTCCATTAGTCCTGAATCCTGATATTCAGGATTCAAATCTTACTCTCGGATCAAATATTCTAGGCAGTAGCGGAAATGAGAATGGGTATGATGCTATAGGGATAGGATACTCGGCGAGTTTCACTAATGGGTGTCCGGGCTCGAGTTGTTCAATAGTGCAAAGGAATTTTGCTGGAATATCCGACATTCCGTACCTACATTTTAGCAGTTATTCATTCTATAACTCTGCTGATACTTTTACTATAGCTGCAGGAGTTGTCATTAAACACAGAAATTATGGTGGTGATCAAGGATTTAGATTAACTAATGGGTCAGATATTGTAATTGCAGGAACTGCTGGAAACGAGGTCGTATTTACAACTGAATATGACGATAGATTTGGAGGAGACACAAATAACGATGGGACAGCCACAAGTATGAGTAATGGCATATGGGAAGGCTTACGGCTTGAATCCGGAAGTAGTTTGACAGCGGATTATGCTGAATTTTATGGAGCAGATGCAAGTATAGTTTTGTTTGGGAGTGGGACTACCGGTACTATCAGAGATTCTCTA
>WJKH01000020.1 GCA_014729235.1 Candidatus Dojkabacteria bacterium
GGGTACCTCCTGAAAATCTGCCGTCAGTAATCAACGCAACTTTATCACTTAAACCCTGGCCTACAATAGCGGAGGTCGGGGAAAGCATCTCTTGCATTCCTGGACCGCCTTTCGGCCCCTCGTATCTGATAACTACTACTTCTCCAGGCTGAACTTCCCCGTCCATTATTCCTGTCATGGCATCATCTTGAGATTCGTAAATTCTTGCTGGGCCTTGAAATGATTTCATGTTTTCTGTGACTCCCGCAGCTTTAACAACTGAGCCCTGCTCTGCCAGGTTGCCAAATAAAATCCTTAATCCACCTCGTTTTGAAAATGCTTTGTCTATTGGTTTAATTATTTTTTCATCTTTGATAGATTTTCCCTCAATTATCTTTCCAATGGTTTTACCTGAAACGGATTTGGCATCTTTATTGAGTAATCCCTCTTTTTTCCCTAGTTCATTCATAATTGCAGTAATTCCGCCAGCTTTATCAACATCGGCCATGTGGACACTTGGCTCTGATGGAGAGACCTTACAAATATTTGGGGTCTTTTCTGAGATTTCATTTATCCTTTTTAAGTCATATTCAATTTCAGCTTCGTGCGCAATTGCTAATGTATGTAGAACTGTATTGGTGGATCCCCCCATTGCCATATCAACTGTAAATGCGTTGTCTATGGATTTTTTTGTCACAATGTCGCGAGGCTTAATATCTTCTTTTACCAGACTGACGATTCTACTGCCTGCTTGCTTAACGAGCTTTCTTCTCTCCGAAGTTGTTGCAATGACTGTTCCATTACCGGGAAGTGCCATGCCAATAACTTCTGCGAGGCAGTTCATTGAATTTGCTGTGAACATTCCTGCACACGATCCGCAAGAGGGGCATGACTTTGTCTCGTATTCTTTCATTTTATCAATAGAAATCTTGCCTTTTGAATAAGCTCCTACGGCTTCAAATACTGTAATCAAATCAGTGGATCTGCCGTCAATTTCCGCTCCGGTTTCCATCGGACCGCCTGAGACATAAATTGCTGGAATATTTACTCTTAATGCGCCCATTAGCATTCCGGGAACAATTTTATCGCAATTGCCCAGTAGCAAAACGCCGTCAAATTGATGTGCTTCCAGCATAGATTCCACAGTGTCAGCGATCAGTTCTCTGGATGGAAGTGAATACTTCATTCCATAATGTCCCATTGCAACACCATCACAGATTCCCATTGTGTTAAATTCAAATGGAATGCCGCCGGCTTCTCGAATAGCTTTCTTGGCAATTTTTCCAAGTTTATCCAGATGGGCGTGACCCGGAATTACTTCGACAAAAGAATTTGCTACTGCGATAAAGGGTTTTTGAAAGTCTTTATCCTCTTTAACTACTCCCGTAGCACGAAATAGTGACCGGTGTGGAGCTCTCTCTACTCCGTTTTTTACTTTATTGCTTCTCATTAATAATTAATGAATTAAAATTTAAAAAAGTCATGTCAGTCACGCTCAATTGCTGTGACTCCTGTTCTGGCTATTTCAGTAACTCCAAAATCTTGCAGGAGTTCTACTGCTGAATCTACTTTTTGTGTGTTGCCGACAATTTGCACAATCATTGTTTCACTTGATACATCAACTATGCTTCCCCGGAAAATCTCTGCAAGTTGACTAACTTCTGCGCGATGGCCATTTTTTGCTTTAACTTTTATCAGGGCAAGCTCGCGTTTAACAGCAGGGGAATCAGTTACATTTATGACTTTTGTAACTTCTACCACCTTTTCGATTTGCCGCATTATCTGAGTTATGTCAGTCTTTTCGCTTCCACTAAAGTTTATTGTAATTCGTGAAATTCCTTTTGTTTCAGTTGGGTAAGCCGTGATTGACTCAACATTGTACATTTTCTTTCTTATCAGCCCAAAGATCTTATTTAGCACACCCGGCTTATTTTCGGCAAAGAGTAGTAAAGTTTGGTTTTTCATAATCAATTTGTACTATAAAATTAATAAAAGACGATAATTACAAAGTTTCAATCATGTTATCAAAAGTAGCTCCTGACGGTACCATAGGTAGGATTTTTTCATCTTTATCAATTATGAACTCAGTGATAGTGGGGCCTTTAACCTCAATAGCCCATTCTATGGCTTTTTTAATATCCTTCACTTTATCAATTTTCTTGCAAGGGATTCCGTATGCTTCTCCAATTTTCTGGAAGTCAGGGTTTGGCAGATCTGTCTCTGCAAATCTTTTCTCAAAGAAGAGATCCTGCCATTGTCGCACCATGCCGAGTACTCCGTTATTCATTATAATAATATCAATATCCAAGTTGTGCTCAAGAATAGTTCCAAGCTCTTGGATATTCATCTGAAATCCGCCATCTCCCATAATTGCCCAAACCCTTTCATCGGGCCTGGCAAGTTTGACGCCTACTGAAGTTGGTAAGGCAAATCCCATCGTTCCGGCTCCACCGGAAGCAAAAAATGAATTGGTTCTTTGATAATTATAGTATCTTGCACACATCATTTCATGAATTCCTACATCGGTTACGATATTGTCCTTGCCTTTTGTGATGTCCGATAGCTCAGTTATAACTCGCGACATCAGTAACCCTCCATTTGGGCCCGTTCCTTTTTTAATTTTTGGTTCAATATACTCAGCCCACTTTTTCTTACTTTCTCGAATTTGACTGAACCAAGGTTTTCTTGCTTTTGTCTTGACTAGTGGAATTAGCTTTTTTAAAGCATCTTTTGCATCTGCATTAATTGGAATGTCAGTCATAACGTTTTTGCTGATTTCCGCCGGGTCGATTTCAACATGTATAACTCTGGCATCTTTTGCATATTCACTGAGTTTCCCAGTTACCCGGTCATCAAATCTCATTCCGATAGAAATAATTAAGTCTGAGTTCAGAATAGCTCTATTTGCGGCTGCTTCTCCATGCATTCCCATCATTCCTAATGCCAATTCATGATCGTCTTTAACTGCTGAGATACCCTGCATAGTAAACGCAAACGGCAGATTTGCTTTTTCAACAAATTGTTTGAAATCCTTTTCAGCTTTTGACAAAATTACTCCATGTCCGCAAAAAACAACCGGTCGAGCAGCTTCGTTAATCAGTTTTGCAGCTTTTTTGTAGTCAGCCTGATTGACATCTTCCCGGGGATAGTACTCACGGGTCTTCTTCGGCTTGTAGTCAGTCTCGGTGGATTTGTTTAGCTGGATGTCTTTTGGCAAATCCATATGAACAGGTCCGGGGCGGCCCTGTAATGCAATTTCTGTAAGTTCGTAGAAAGTCTTTGCTATTTCAGAAGTGGTTGTTGGCATTATTGCCTGCTTTGTTATTGGGTACATAATTCCAACCATGTCACTTTCCTGGAATGCATCAGTTCCAACTACTGTTGTGGGGACCTGGCCTGTAATGATAAAAATTGGGGTTGAATCCATAAATGCATCTGCTACTCCAGTTACAGTGTTTGTAGCACCGGGGCCGGAGGTTGTAAACACAAAACCTATTTTACCGGTGGCTCTCGCATAACCTTGAGCAGCGAATGCTGCGCCTTGTTCGTTTCTAACTTTTATGGGTTTTACTTTCGGAAAATTTGTCAGTTCATCGACTAGCGGCATTATTGCTCCTCCGGTATAGCCAAATATATATTTTACTCCGTAGTCGCTAAGTGCTTTGGATAAAATATATTTACCTGTTTTTGCCGATTTAGTCTTGTTCCCCATTTTTGTAACCCACATTAAATTATTTATTAGCTACTTGTATTTCTCATAACGCCGTAATATTAAAAAAAAACTCCCATTTCTGGGAGGTATTTTTCACTGTCTATGCAATGCAAAATTCCCCCCGTTAAGGGATAAGGAGGACCACAACGATAATTGAAATTGTTGTTATCAGTGTTTTTTGCATTGGGGTATGATATTACAGTTGTCAAATTTTGTCAAATTTTGTAAGCTGACCTTGCAGAAAACCTAAAATTAAACGGATTTAGCACCCCAGCGCACACCCTGGCGCAATTTTTCGCCATAAATGGCCGGGTTTTACCCGTATGTTATCGCTCTCGCTGGGTATCATAGATCTTTCCGGGTTTGTGTACGCTCACTCGTTTGATATGAATTTGATAGATCAAGCCCAAATTACAATTAAAATTTGAAGCTATCCATTAGCTCTCACCCCCGCCCTTACGAACGGGGAACTCCCGCCTGATTAGAAGCTAAACATTAGATACACTACTCCCTGATAGCTTCAATCGAAAACCCATCAATAAAAATACCAGCCGGAGCTCTATTGACCCCGAGAGAATGATAAGTCATATCAAGGGCTAAAGCCTGTGCTCCGAATTTCCCCCAATACATATCAGGGCATTCCCAAATTGGCATTGAGACTGATGTCAAAAGCAGTCTTCGTGCTGCTATACCCTGCATGGACTCAGGGAGAGATTTGAGCGAATCAGGAATCTCAACAGGCGGAAATTTTACGAGAGATATAACTGACCCATCCGGGAAAAAGCCAGTTTGATCAAGAGTGAGAAATATATGGGAGTAATCAGATGAAAATTCTTCACTGAGTACATCATCTTGCCCGACCAGATAGACATAGTGATGTTCGGGATTGATAAGCTTTGTTAAATGGTAGTTTTTTAGCTGTGCCTGATTCAGTGTCCCCAGAGAGACTTCCAACTCTGCTAGATATCTAAGCTCGTTCGGAGACAGCACACTGTTGATGCCAAATTGCTGAATTAAATTTTCAGAAGCGAAAAAGAGGGCCGGAAGCCTAGCTCTGGGATCTTGTGGATTTAAAATTGTCCATTCCTGGCTTTTAATTAATTCAAGTGTTGACGGAGCAGATTCTCCTAATTCCATAGGAATTACTGTTTTGGTTGGTGGGAAAGCTGTTGGCTGCGGAAGAAGTGGAGGTCCCGAGTAATCTTTGCAACTGGATAACATTGCAGTCAGTCCCAATCCGATGAGAACTTGCGATCGAGTGAGCCATCTGTGGAAATTTGACATTAATTTCTTATAGAAAATGTTAGGCAA
>WJKH01000021.1 GCA_014729235.1 Candidatus Dojkabacteria bacterium
CCGATTGCTGGGATGAAAACCCAGTGTCCTAGCCGTTAGACGATAGCGGCACAACTGCATGCTATTTTATCCTAAATCCTTAATTTTGTTAAGGAAGGTTTTTTCTTCTTCTAATGACATTCTTTTATATGAGTCAAGATTTTTGTCCAGAATATAACGTCGTTTACACTTACACTGAACCATAACTTTATTATTGTCGTATTCAATTCGTTTCTTGGCTCTGTCCAGAGGATAAGTACAGCCAGCACATAATCTTCTTTTCAAAAGCACGTCCTGAAAGGGTTTTAGAATCTTCTTAATCATTAAAAAGCTGTTGCCTAAATTAAATTTACGCTGTGCCGAGGACAGGAGTTGAACCTGCACCTCAAGTTAATGAGACATGGTCCTAAGCCATGCGTGTCTGCCAATTCCACCACCTCGGCATATCAAATCATATACAAAAGAACCGGGCTCAGATGTCCTATACATACTTCCGGACAACCGGTTGTTAAGCATTTATCCAAAAACTTATAACAATTAGTTGTCAATAACTCCTCCCGGTACTTTTACAAAGCCTTTTTCATTGTACGGAGCGTTTCTAAGAGCTTCTTCCTGCGATTGAGAGGCAGCAGGCTTGTCGTCTCTAAGTTGTTCAAACTCAAGAGTATTATACCTTTTTTGAGGTATTTTTTCACTATCAAAATTCTGGAGAACATCTGCACTATCAAGAATTGTCTTCATCTGGGGAGTAAATTTGTCAATTTGCTCCTTGCTGAGGCGAATCTTTGCCAGATTTGCAATATGTTTAATAAAATCTTTATCAACTTTCATCTATTAACTCTCTAGCAACTTAATTAGAACTTCTCGAGCCTTATTTGGATCGGCATTGCCTTTTGATTCTTTCATAATTTGTCCGATCAAAAATCCAATAGCGTTTTGTTTTCCGGATTTAAAGTCCTGAGCTGCTTTTTCATTTGCGTTAATGACCTTTTTGGCTATTGTCTCGAGCTCATCAACATCTGATATTACCTGGGTGTTTGCTGACTCATAAAGCTCGCCTAGATTTCCGTCAGTTTCAAGCGCTTTCCGAACTAACTTTTTTGCTTTTTGGTTGTTTGCTTTTCCGGCCTGAACCTCAGCTATTATGTGAGCTAAATCCTCTAATCTTAGATTAATATCAGTAATTTTCTTCCCGGAATCATTCATATAGGCAAATATTATCCCAGTAAGCCAGTTTGCAGATAATTTTGCTGCTTCAGATAAGTCGCCAGAAATTTCTTCAGATACCTTACTGACCAATTCATCAAAAAATTCAGAATTGGCACGGTCATCCGCAATTACACACGCATCATATGGCGTAAGCGAAAGCTTTTCTATGTAATTATTCTCTCTTTCGGATGGTAGCTTAACCAATTGTTCGCCGATTGTATCAACATTTGATGTAGAGACATTTATGATTGGAATGTCCGGTTCTTTGAAATAGCGATAATCTTCAGCTGATTCTTTTGTTCGCTGAAATTCAGTTTCCCCGGTATGAGCATTCCATCCGCGCGTCTGCTGTTCAAGTTCATTTCCATTTTCCAATTCCCTGGACATCCACTCAATTTCGTAATCAATAGACTTTTCAACTGCAGTTATAGATCCAATGTTTTTAATCTCAACTTTTGGATTGAGCTTTGCTGCTTTATCAGATTTATTGGATTTTTCAGCCGGCAAAATTTTGCCGTCATTATATTTCCAGGTGCCTGGCAGCTGAATTGAAACATTTGGCTCGCAGCGCATTTGCCCCTTTTCCATATCGGCATCCGAAATATCAAGGTATCGAGCGATCTGTCTAATGCGTGCTGCATACAGGCGTGCGTCTGCGGCTGAGCGTATTACGGGCTTTGAAACAATCTCCATCAGAGGAATTCCAGCCTTGTTGTAGTCAATAAGTGAATATTCAAGTCCGGTAGTCGGATCAACTATGTGATGGGATTTTGCGACATCTTCTTCTTGATGGATCCGTTCGATTTCAATTTTCTCAGTGCGGTCATCCTCTCTAATCATGACGTACCCGTTTTTGCAAAGAGGTTCATCATACTGGCTGATTTGATAGCCTTTAGGTAAATCCGGATAAAAGTAATGCTTTCTATCAAATTTTATGGACTGATCAATAGCGCAGTCTGTTGCGAGCCCCATTAAAATACAAAGCTCGATTGCACGTTTATTTGGGATCGGTAGTGTTCCGGGCATTCCTGTGCAGACAGGACAGGTAAGGGTATTGGGATCTTTGCCGAAATAATCGGTAGAGCAGGAGCAAAACATTTTTGATTGTGTTTTTAATTGGATATGAATTTCGAGTCCAATTATTACATCATATTTCATATAGTTTTTGATTAGATGTCATAAATATAGACTAAATTGTCTTAAGTATCAACTTCATCGCTATTTCCAAATACCGGCAGAGCAGACTCTGTATCATGATTTTGAGATTGCACGTAGTAGGTTCCGCGGCCGACTCCCTTTTGCGTCAGATAATTTTTTTCAAGAAGCTCCTGAATGTCACGATAAGCCGTCATAAAGGAAATTCCCATTAATTTTGCATATTCACGGCGCGTCACTTTCTTATGAACTTTGATGTAGTCAAGCAGTTTAAGCTGTCTGTCGTTGAATTCAAGCGATAGCTCAGCTTTCTTCACAACTTTTTTGTCAAAGATAGCAGAATATTCATTGGCCAGATTTAGAACTTCAAGAGATAATGAATATAGGAATGCTTCAATAAAAATTGTTTTATCACTGTTGGCTCTTGAAAGTTTAAATGCTTCAGTTAGATCGCTGCCAAGAAAACTAATTGTTTTGGCTGTCGGCAATAAATTTCCGGGATTGTAATTCTGATCTTTCAATAAAACTGAAGTTGCTGTAATTGCAGTAATTTGATTACCTGCTGCTAATGGCGCTTTATCAATAAATTCAAATAAAATAATCGGAATTTGTATCAGCTTGTGGATTTTAACTTCAGGCTTGACAAACCACTGCATAATCTCTTCTAAATATGCATCAGGAGTGACATTGGGATGATTTTCTCTGTATTTATACCATGTGTCGTAAATTTCGTTTGGCTTTTCGCTGAATTTCCTGAATTTCCCTAATTCCCAGTCGTCAACAATTCCCTGCATCAAGAGGGTATTGAGGTGGTTTATTAGTTGAGCCGAAGGTGGTAGGAAATGCTTTCTTTCGTACGATTTTACAAAATCCTGAGTACTTCTATAGTTATTGAATATCGTAGTTTTGGAATTTGATCCCGAGACTTCCTGGCCTTTTTGTACTCGCATTGCGAAATCATATCCAATTTCATTGCCTATTAGTTGCGAAAGGCTGTGAATATCTTCTGCTTTGTTTCGCATGTATAAGTCGCTTTGATGGCTGCCGGGGAGAGGAGTATGCGAAATCTTTTCAAAGCTGAGCTCAATTTTAACGATATAATCGAGGATAAGATTTGATATTGTGTAAGTGGGACTAAAGTTCATTTAGTTAGATTTTGATTTGATTTTGAACATTGAAAAGCTGGTGGGCAGATTCGAACTGCCGACCTAATTCTTACGAAGAATTTGCTCTAACCAGCTGAGCTACACCAGCGAAAAATTCGATTAGTAATGAGCTTGTTAATATGAGTCAGACTCCTGTTACGAACAACAAAATATTATATATTACAAATTTGTGTAACGCAATTGTAACACAAAAACAAGAACTCTATAAAGTTGATATAATATGAGTGTGTATAAAGAAATAACTGCCAAATCATTGCTTTCAAGTTCAACTAAGCCTGACAGCTGGTTTGGCACAAAATACAACATGAATTTGTATCGAGGATGTGAACACCAATGCATATACTGCGATTCAAGGAGTGAATGCTATAAAATTGATGATTTCAACAATACAGAGGTTAAGATAAATGCTGCAGAGTTACTTCAGAAGGAGTTAAAGTCGAAGCGCATCAAGGGAACTATAGGATTTGGAGCAATGAGCGATACTTATGCTCCTGTTGAGGCGAGATACAAACTTACAAGAAAGTGTCTAGAGATTATAGCTGCACTAAAATTTCCAATTCATATACTCACGAAGAGTGCATTGGTTGTCAGAGATCTGGATTTAATAAAATCAATAAGCAGCGAATTTGCAGCGATATCATTTACTTTGACTACAGCTGATGATACTCTTGCAAAGATAGTTGAGCCAAAAGCAGCGCTGTCCTCTGCACGATTTTCTGCAATGAAAAAATTAGCCAAAGCCGGTATATATACCGGAATTACAATGATGCCAGTTTTACCTTTTCTTGAAGATAATCTTAACAATATATCTGCAATTGTGGAATCTGCTGCTGAAAGTGGCGCCAGTTATATTATTCCGGCTTTTGGTATGACATTGCGGGGTAGGCAGCGGGAGTATTACTATCAAAAGCTGGATGAATCTTTCCCGGGGATGAAAATGAGGTATGTAAAGAAATTTGGTAACTCATATAGTTGTGGTGTTGATAATTATCGGCTTCTGCGTGATCGGTTTGAGGAGCTCTGTCATCGTTATGGTATCGTGACAAGGATTGATATTTATGAGCCGGTGAGTGTTTTTGATTCTGAGCAGGGTAAATTGTTTGATTAAATTGCATATGTTAATTATTCTAGTTTTTGAGAGGACAAAATAGTATATGATAAAAATTTTGTAATTAGAATAATAATTATGCTACAATTTATTTATGATTTTCTGATCGGCTGCAGCTAAATTTAAACTCCCAAGATTAAATATGTTCCTAGTTTCCACGAAAAATTACTTTTCAAGGGAAAGATCTTTTTATAAGGTTCTGGCTAAGTTACTGACGGTATTTTTTTTCATAGTATATCTAGCCTTTAATCCAGCCAAAACACAGGCTGCAATTTATGAAGTCGACCCGGACTTCGGGGTAGACGGAGTATTTACCTGGGACGATGGGACAAGTGATGGCTACAATTTTATCAAGGGTGTTGTGAATACTGAGGATGGGTATATACTCGTAGGTACAAACAACATTGGAGGGGATCCCTATCTAACGTTACTGAAAACTGATAAAAATGGTCAGATCGATACTGATTGGGGCAGTTCTGGAGTTAAAACACTATCTTCATTTTCTGTTTATGTATCAAAAGTACAACAGGTCGATGATAACTTCTGGGTGATAGGTCACTATCGAACCGGCACTACCCCTTTTCCAACAATAATACTAAAGTACAATCTGGATGGGGAGCTTGATCTATCCTTTGGAGAAGGCTCAGGATATGCATTTCCCCAGTCTTGTCTGACTTCACCAGGTCTTTATCTCCCTACTTCTTTTATGATCGTGGGAGATAAAATTTACACCTTGAATCGGGAGTACGATGCATCATGGGTCGCGAATACAAGCGTTGTACGCATGAGTATGGATGGGACCCAGTCAAGCGATGACCTGAATTTTGCATTCACAATAGATAAGGATTCTTCGCATAATAGTCCATTCGCATTTGAAGTTACAGAGGATAAAATTTATGTCCTCACAAGTATTGGACGATGGCCGGAAGCAGCTCTTCACAGATACAATATCGATGGTACCTTGGATACCAGCTTTGGTGACGGCAGCTGCAGAGATCCTTTCGGTGAAGGTGGCTTCGGATGCTATATTTACAGTAATCCAGGAGACGACGTTATTTTCCCGGCCATGTACCTGGACGAAGACGCTATTTATATATTTGGTTCAATTGGCGATGCTCCGACAAACAGAAACAACGCAGCATTATGGAAGCTGAGTCTCGAAGGATTCCCCGATACAGATTGGGGAACCAACGGCGTCGTTGAAACAAGTCGTCCTGATATCGATGATATCACCCATTCACAGCCAAGAAGCATCATGAAACTTCAGGATGGATCGTTCCTAATTTCAGAGACCCCTGCATTTTATACAGGCACTGATTGGGATTTTGTCTCTCTAGTAACCAAAGTTGACAAGTACGGCTCTGTTGACCAGAATTATTTTAATTCTAAAGGCTACGATATGACTCCCTGGTACCACAGCACAGCAGCTGGCTCTGACGGATATTTTTTCCAAGACCAGAACAGCATCCTTGTCACAGGAATGATTAACCAGGGAGGAAGCCACGATTTCTGGGTTAAAAAATATCGGTATTTCTATCAAATAGCCGGCCTCCAAGATAATGTGAAAGCCACTCAAGACGGGACTCCAATCAAACTGGATGATCTGTATGGCGGTTATGGTGAGGATGATTTGGTGCTACTCTCAAAAAATGATGTCCCTGTCGCTGAAGTCAGCGTAGATCTCAGGCAGGATCTTGATTTTGCCACGGTAAGTATGGGAACTGACTCCCAAAATTCCCGAAGCTATATTCACGGTCTAGGATCAGTGACTGGTTATAATGGATCAACAAACATATTTGTACCAAAGCCAGAAAAGCACACAGCGGTGGCAGTCTGTCCATCTGCTGAAAACATAAATGCCGTTAACAAGAGTTGTGATGGTCTATACGTGCTATCATCATCGGACCCTGAAGTTTCGGTCGTAACAATAGACTACAAAGATTATTGGGTCGTTTCAGGATTACCGGGATCAGGAGGATTTTCTATTGAAGATACAGATGCGCTTGTTGACAAAGCACTTCCTGAGACTGGATCCTCAATACTTATGATATATGCTGGTGTAGTGCTTATTTTAGCTTCCTCTATCATGGGGTTGTGTATCCGATTCAATGAGGATTTCAGAGTTATAAGGGTTCTGAAGCGATAAGCCTTAACTTCAAAAGTGATTCCTGTCTATTAGATGGCACCAACCAGATCAACACCAGGCTTTAGCGACTTATCTCCGGGCTTCCAGCGTGCAGGACAGACCAGTGCACCTTTGTTTTTTCTGACAAAAATGGCCGCCTGGAGTTTCCTAAAAATCTCATCAATATTACGACCTATACTGTTATCGTGCATTTCACATGCAATTATATTTTGATCTGGATCAATTATGAAAGTCGCTCTGATTGAATGCCCTCCATTTTCATCATAGGTTCCGAATGATTTACTAATATTGCCATTTGGATCGGCTAGCATTGGGTATTTAATTTTGCTAATAGTCTCAGAATTATCATGCCACGCTTTATGCACAAAAACTGTGTCCGTACTTATACTCAAGATTTCTGCGTCCTGAGCTTGAAACTTCTTGTAACTATCCGCTGCATCGCCTAATTCAGTAGGGCAGACAAATGTGAAGTCCGCCGGATAAAAGAGCAATATTAGCCACTTGCCTTCGTAGTCTTTGAAATTCACATCAATTATTTTATCCTTGTGATAAGCGGCCGCTTTAAGATTTGGAATCTTTTCTCCTACCTTCAACATTTATTAAAAGCGCTAACTAAATTTATATAATGATATATCAATTTGTATAGTTTAGGAATAGCATTTGTGAACTATTACCCTGAAAAGATAGTAATTTAGTCTGTAACTCCGAGCTTTTGAAAAAACTCAATATAATCTCTATCAGCGTCCTCCATGTGTGTTACTAGCCAATCTTCAAGAAAATCAATTATTTCAAAAGCACCATCAGCTGCAGTTGGAAACTTCTTATCTTTAAATTCCTTCACGCGCTTTACAAGTGCGACGTGCAGGCGCTTATGCTCCTCAGATTGTGGATAATTGTATTTATCAAAGTATGACTCTTCGGTGCTAAAATGCTCAGTTGCAAATCTTGCAACACTGCCTATGGCATTCTGGAGTTCATCAAATGAGATTTCATTTACACTTTTGTCGTATAAATTGTTTAGGATTTCTAAAAATTGCTGATGCTGTTGGTCAAATGTTTTGACTCCGACGCTCATATCGGCATTCCACTTTAGGGGCATTGGGGATTTTGTTTAAAAAATTTAATGTTTCGTCTGTCGGGTCTAAAATTTCTATCCGTAGAGTTCGTCTTGTTTCTTTTCATCAGACAAGCGGGAAACGGGTTGTAGTCTCGCTTCGCCCTCGCATTTGCTCGGTCTCGCTGCGCCATAACGGGGTGTAGTCTCGCTTCGCCCTCGCATTCGCTCGGTCTCGCTGCGCCATTCCGACTTCGGATCTCTTCGTCGCTGTCGCTCCTCGTTCTCCTAGTCTCCAGCGAACCCTCGTTCGCTACGCTCACTGCTCGGGTTCTCATACTACCTATTCAAATTGCACATGTCTCACTCTGTGAGACATGTGCAATTTGGAGCGGGAAACGGGATTCGAACCCGTAACCTTCTCCTTGGAAGGGAGACATTCTAGCCAATTGAACTATTCCCGCTTGAGTATCGAGAAACTCGTAAGATACTCGGATCTCTTTACCACAAAAAAGCAACCACTATTTTCAAACGGACTTGGCATTCCAGGGTAAACCGAGAACCCTGTTCCGCCATAAATAGAGGGAGGCATCGTCTGTTATCTGTTCTCGCTGTGCACACGAAACCTTTTGGCTTTGCGTATGCTCACTCATTTGATTATAAAAGAACTACATATTAACTGTTAATTGCTATCATTTTCTTCAGACTTTTCAGTGCTTTCGTTAGTAGAAGAGCCGGATCGATAGAGGCTTATGATTCTTCAGGGCTGTCATCCTTTGATGAATCAGATTCCTCAGATTTTTCAGTTTGGTCAGATTCTTGACCTTTGTCGCTTGCACCTTCCGTTGAATCACCAGCTCCGGAGTCTTGATCCTTCTCTGCCACAGCATCCTTTTTACCCTCAGCACCAGCCTCTGCAGCTTCATCCTTGTCAGATTCATCTTTGCTAGCCTCTGCCGGAGTCTCTTCTTCATCAGCAAAGTACACACTCTGTGCTTTATTTACTTCTAAAGCTCTCTTGCCGATCTTCTTGCGCATATAAAACAGCTTTGATCTCCGCACCTGGCCTCGCTTAACAATTTCGATCTTTGCCAATGATGGCGAATTTACAGGGATAATCTTCTCAACACCGACTCCGCTGGACATTTTGCGTACAGTTAGCATTCTAGACATGCCTGAGCCTTTAATTGAGATAACAGTGCCCTCAAATATCTGTTCACGGACATTTCCACGATCCTTAATCAAAAGATGGAGTTTAACAGTATCTCCCGGTTTGACATCAGGACGCTTCTTTGTCTGCTTTTCCTCGGCCTTTTTAATAACTTGTGTATTCATTACGAATCAAATATAACTTAACATCTTCGTAATTATAGAATAAAATGTTGAAGTATGCAATTTAAACCTACCCGAAAACTGCTTTTAATAATCATGGATGGAATTGGAGTTTCCAGGCATTCACAAGGCAATGCCGTGACAAGCGCTGCTCCGTCCAATCTCGAAAAGATGTGGAATACTTCACCTCATACATATTTGTTAGCTGCTTCTGAAGCTGTGGGGCTGCCGCCGGCTACAAATGGAAACAGCGAAGTAGGGCATTTGAATATCGGAGCGGGGCGGGTTATGTATCAGAATTTGCCACGGATTAATAAAAGCATTGCAAATGGGAATTTTTTCAAAAATCAGACTCTTGAAGAAGCCTATAGGCATGCCAAGAAAAATAGGAGTAATGTGCATATAATGGGCTGTTTGAGTGATGGTGCAGTGCATTCTGATATCTCGCACTTTATTGCTACGCTTAAATTCTTTTCGCAGAAAAAACTTAAACATTCACAAGTTTTAATCCACGCTTTTACCGATGGCCGCGATTCTCCTCAGAAATCAGCAGAAAAGTATTTATCTGAGCTAGAATCAAAGATTAATGAGCTGGGAGTTGGACAGTTAGCAACTGTTTGCGGCCGCTCAATTGCTATGGATAGAAACAAAACCTGGGATCGAACTCAAAAAGCCTATGAAATGCTTGTTAATTCAAAAGGAGAGAAATTTAATAATTGGGAAGAAGTGCTTCAAAAATCTTACAGTGAAGGTAAAACTGATGAATTTATCGAGCCGAGTATCCTTGTTAAGTCGCCAGTTTCTGATAAAGATGTTGTGCTGTATTTGAACTTTCGCTCGGACAGAGCAGTTCAGCTTACTCAGGCATTTGTTGATGCTGATTTTGACAATTTTACAGTTAAGCAGTTTAAAAATCTTTTCTTTGCGTCAATGGTTGAGTATAAAAAAGATTTTCCAGAAAAAGTAATTTTTCCAAAAGAGTATATAAAGTTGCCGCTTGGTAGAGTGATTTCAGAAGAAGGACTAACACAGCTGCGAATAGCTGAATCAGAAAAATTCCCGCACGTTACATATTTTCTTAATGGCGGAATTTCATTAATTAACCGAGGGGAAAATAGAATTGAAATTCCGTCTGAAAAAGGGATATTGTGGGACGAGAAACCTGAAATGAATTCATTGACTATCCTGGATGTCCTGAAAGAACGGATTGCTTACGACTACTACAATTTTATCGCTCTGAATCTGGCAAATGGAGATATGGTAGGGCACACAGGTAATTTTGAAGCCACTAAACTTGCGATCAATGTGCTGGATTATTGTATTGGCGAACTTGTTAAATACATGGTTGCCCGAGGTGGAACGGTTGTTATAACCTCAGATCACGGAAATGCTGAAGAAGTCATTAATGCTGAGACAGGCAAAATTGATACTGAACACTCGCAAAATCCTGTTCCTTTTATCATTATCGGGAATCAACTTAAGAAAATGCAGCTCCCATTTGGATCACTTTCTGATATTGCTCCAACTATACTTAGTTTAATGGGCATTGATATTCCGGGTGAAATGCTTGGAAAGCCTCTCATTCCAAAGATTTAAATATGGTCGCAGCTTTTTCGTGAAACCTTTGATATTCTTTGTGAAGCAAAAGCTCGTATTTATGCCGTCCAAATAGGCAGAACCGAAAAACTTCAATTATCAGATCCCTGCATATTATAGGTTTTAGGCTGATTTCTCCTTTTTGGATAGCTGAATGAAATCAAAAATCTTTTTGCCGATATAGATTACACCTGCAAGAGCAACAAGGACCATCACAATTTTTTCGTAGCGGCCTACAAAATTTCCTACAGCATCCCAGTGTTCTCCCAGAAAGTATCCTGCAATTACCAAAATATAGCTCCACATAGTGGAACCGATTAAGGTCAGCACAGTGAAACCTGCAAAGTTCATTTTAGCCATCCCTGCAGGAAAGGAGATAACGGATCGGACCAGCGGGACGAGTCGTCCGAAAAAGATCAGAAGTTTACCGAATTTATCGAACATTTTGAATGCTGCATTTACTTCATCTTCACTTATAAACAAGTACTTGCCGTATTTTTTGATAAATTTATCAATTGTCTCACGATTGCCAATAGTGCCAATAAAGTAAAATGGCAAGGTGCCAAGATAGCTGAAGATTCCGCCTATCAAACCAAGTGCGAGAATATTCATTTTGCCTTCAGATGCAAGAAAACCGGCAAAAGGCAGTATCAATTCACTTGGAATCGGCGCAAAAAAACTCTCGATAAACATTGACAGAGCAACTCCCGGGTATCCAATTGTCTCGATCAGGCCTGTCAGCCAGGTAATTAAGTCGTGTATCATAGGTTATTTAAAGATCAAATTAATTTTCAGACGCAGATCTCTGCCATTTTATCAGATTCCCAACTTTTATTGAATTGGATTCAGCAAACCCTGCATTTACTTCTAAAACATAGCGGTACGGCTGTTTGCTTCCATAAGTTGGACACGGATCTTCATAGCAGGCTTTTGCCGAGTGCACAATATCAACGATTTCCCAATTCTTATTTAAAAAAATCATATCCAGATCTACATAGCAATTTTTCATCCAAAATTTATGATTTACATCTTTATCATAAATGAAAACCATTCCTTCATTTTGAGGCAGAGATTTTCTAAACATTAAGCCGCGGGAAAGAGATTCTCTGCTTTTAGCTATTTTGACGGACAATGGCAGCTCTTCTCCAAATGAATTGACTACAACCAGATTTTTCCTATCACCGTCAACAAATATAAAGTCGGGCTGTTCAATGTCTATTTCCGATTGACTCACACCATTTACCTCAGGTTGGCGACTATTGACCTCAATTTTATCAAATTCGAATAGATCAAAACGGGATTGAAGATAATAGATAAATCCTGTGATCGCACCTAAAATCAATATCAGCTTGAATGGTATGTTTAGTCTGGGCCTTCCTTTACTTTTGCTCATGAAGTCTATGATATAATTTATGAAATGAAAAAGAAAGTTTTAATCGGGATCTCCGGCGGCGTTGACAGTGCTGTTTCAGCATTTCTTCTCAAAGAAGCAGGATTTGAAGTTCATGGAATTTACTTGAAGCTATTTGACCAGGTCAATTCAAATCGTTCGCGTAAATCTTCTCAAGCGGTTGCGGATTTCCTGGATATTGAATGGACAGAGCTTGATTTTCGAAAAAAGTTCAGTACAAAGATCATTGATCATTTTACCCAAGCCTATTTAAACGGCCTTACTCCCAATCCCTGCGTCAGGTGCAATAAATTTATAAAGTCGGCCTTATTCTGGGATTTCGCAAAAAAATTAGGATCAGACTTTATTGCTACAGGGCATTACGCAAAAACCAATAATGGCAAACTTTTCCGAGGCATAGATAGAAAAAAAGACCAGAGCTATTTTCTTTACCGTCTCACATCGCACCAATTACAGCATACAATGTTTCCTATAGGGGATATGACGAAAAAATCAGTACGGAAATTCGCCCATGAGCATGATATCCCTATTTTAAACATAAAAGAAAGCAATGAGGTGTGCTTTATGCAGGAAGTGAGCATGAGAAATTATCTCGAAGATCGGCTTGGAACAAGAACAGGAGAGATAATTGACATTAACACTGAAGAAAAAGTGGGCAAACATGACGGTATCTGGTTTTTTACTATTGGGCAGCGCAGAGGAATCGGAATAGGCGGTGCATCAAAACCCTATTACGTCATAAAAAAAGACTCGGCACAAAACATTCTGTATGTTACCAGCGACAAATCAGATTTAGGAACAAAAACTGTAAAAATTGCGGATCTGAGATTTAATGCCGAACCCGCATCTGAAGCCAGCCTGAATTCTTTAGAACTGTCCGGCGCTATAAGATACGGCATGAAACCTGTGCCCATAACTCAAATTAAGATTGACAAACAAGGAAATTCTGCTACAATTAGCTTTGAGTCAGAAGTCCTGGCTCCAGCAGCCGGACAAAGTTTAGTGATTTATTCAGACGAGCAATGTCTTGGCGGCGGAATAATTTATCAAAACGCCGATTATGCCCAACAAAACGGCGGGGCTAAAACAAAATCTTAATCCAATTTATCAAAAATTGGACAAAATCTCAGACTTTAGTGACATTGTAAAACACGAACTTTCTGAGCTTGAGAAGATTGAATACCCCCATTTAGAACAAACTCTGTCAATTATCATCGAACAAGCGAGTGGCAAAATTGCCAGACTTGAATCTCTTGAAAAGGAGATGAAAGACACAATGTATATGATCGAGAATTCCACCGGCGACGACAAATCTGAAGCAATTAGCGATTACAAAAGCCAGCTCGCCAAGGCACGAATTTATATAGCTTCTATTAACCGTCTCCTAAGTCAAGTTAATTCGCCATATTTCGGCAAGATAAATTTTAAGCGGCAAGCAGAAAACGGCTATGCAGAAAGAGATATCAAGGCATACATCGGGAAGCTGGCTTGCTTTGATCCTGACACCAGAACACCGCTTGTAACGGACTGGAGAGCTCCAATTGCAAATATTTACTATAGAAATTCCGGCCCAGCAAAAGATGTGTCATTTGTTGCCCCAAGAGGCAAACAAATAGGGGATTTGGCGCAAAAGCTGCAATTTGATATCGGCGGTGGACGATTTCAGGAAATTTACGATGTGAAGACAGGAAATACAAGTGCTGACGCTTTCTTGCTTAATCAACTAAAGCAGCGAGTCGGAAAAAAGCTTCAGGACATTGTTGCTACAATTCAGCAGGAGCAGAATTCAATTATACGCGAAGAAACTGGACATCCTGTGATAATTCAAGGAGTGGCTGGTTCAGGCAAGACGACAATCATCTTACACAGAATCGCTTACCTGAGCTATTCCCAGGAAGACGAAATAGATCCCCAGAAAACACTGATACTTGCTCCAAATAAGATGTTTTTAGACTATATTTCAGATGTATTGCCTTCGCTTGGAGTTGAGGGTATTTCCAAAAACACATATGAAACATGGGCTAAAACGATACTGGACTGGGATAAAAAATATGTATTGTCAAACGAGGAGGATAATTTGAAAGTTAAAAGCTTTAAGGGTTCTCATCAATTTATTAAAATTTTTGAAAGGTTTATTGAAGAGTTCGAGCAGGATGTATTTGACAAAATGCCGGATGATCCCCATAAAATGACAATTGAAATTCGTTACTTTGAGCTGAAAGAGGAGTTTCCGGATATTGATATGGCAGAGAGGCTGGATTTGGCTATTGGCTATGGTTTTGCACAAGATCAGTTTCATCACAAGACTACTGGTGATTTTATGGGAAAGCTTGCTCTGAACAAACGACGAATGAAGAAAATTACGGATTATGTAAGAAAACGGCTAAATGTTGAAAAGCTCTACAAATCATTTTTCAAACTTGATCATTTATTTAAGGATGCCGATGTTGATAATAAATTTGCAAAGCTCGTAAAAAATCACACTCTGAAGACCTTTAAGTCAAGCGGCAAGTTCAGATATTTTAAAGATGAGGATCTTGCCCCTCTTGTGTGGCTCAAGACCAAACTTTACGGGAATAAAGAGTATCAAAATGATTACATCATTATCGATGAAGCCCAGGATTGCAGCTTATTTCAGCTTTTAACGCTATTTAAATGCGCCAAAAACAATAATATTACTTTTGCAGGTGATGTTGCTCAGTCAATAATTCCGCCTTTTTATATCGATGACTGGGATCAGCTCATTAAATTACTGGATAATTACACCAATTCCGATGATATTTCTTATCATCAGCTTGAAAAATGTTATCGAACTACAGCTGAAATTATCGATTTTGCCAACAAAATCTTTAAAAAGAAGTTTCCTGAAGGCTACAAGCTTCCAAAATCCGTGTTAAGACATGGCGATGATGTCAAAATTCATATGACTTCAACTGAAATCGCTAAATTGGGAAAAAAGAATACACAAAATGAACTAGACAGCCTGATCGAAACTATAAATTCAGACATCGAGAAAGGCTCTGCCTCAATCGGTATTTTATGCCGTGATCATAAGCACGCAAGCGAAACATTTAAATTAATAAAATCCCAAGCAGATCAAATTACTAGAAATGTAGTGAGTTATACATCAAATGATTTTCAGGACGGCGTCCTCGTTTTACCCATTGACAGGGCCAAGGGGCTGGAGTTTGATGCCGTCATAATAGCCGATGTCAGTGCTGAAAATTATTCCGACAGTTACCTTGACGCTAAGCTTTTATACGTTGCCATAACCAGAGCACTCCACAGGCTTCATCTGACAGTGCCAGAAAACTCAGAAATCTCTCCGCTTATTGAATCAGTTGTAAAAAATACGTAATGATAGAGTTGTTTGGACTAAATCTTTCTCTATACGGAGCTATCGTTGGGATTTGTGTAGCTTTCATTATTAACCGTTTCCTTGATGAATTTGAAAACAAAATCAAGCTGATTGACTATATTTTCGTGCTGATTTCGTGTCTTTTGCTGGGAAGACTGTTTTATGCAATAAGAAATCCGGAAATATTTTCGAAATTTCTAGCTATTCACACCGGAGGCACTAGAATTTACGGCGTCTTGGCAGGACTCTTTTTATCCTCTGCGATAGTTGCACGCTATCGCAATCTGAAATTCCTTAGAGTTGCAGATAACCTGGCATTAACGCTGCCTCTGGCTCAAGGGGTAGGCCGATTTGCGAATTTCATCAATCAAGAACTATACGGCTTTCCTTCAGAGCTTCCCTGGGCGGTGCATATTCGCCCCGAAAATCGAATAAGAGGCTATGAGACATTTTCACATTTTCATCCGGTATTTTTTTACGAGGCAGCCCTGAACTTTGTCCTTTGGATCATAATTTCACGCCTAAAATCAGCTAGACCGGGGATAAGATTCGCTTTTTATCTAATTGGTTACGGAGTTATTCGCATCATTACCAATCGCTTCAGACTAGACTTATTGCCAAATATGATACTGGATCCTTCAGATTTGATCTCGGCAATTTTCATTTTAATCGGGATTGTTCTGCTCAAACGATTGACGGCATCCAATGAGTCAGTTAATAAAAAAGCTAGTTATAAAAATGCTTGAAATTTAAGACTAAATCAAATATTATATTCCCATGAAATTAGAAAATCTGACAATCAAGCAACTCCTTGAGGCTTACGAAAACGGCGATACTACACCTAAAGAAGCTATTGAATACTATTTTGGAAGAATTGAAGCCCACGACTCTGATCTAAATTCATATATTACAGTTAATTCCAAGATTCTTGACCAACTAGATTCAAGCTCTAGCGCCGATAAAAAAGGTAAACTTGCAGGAATCCCAATTGCAGTCAAAGATGTGGTTTCAACACAGGATCTCCTGACAACTTGCGCTTCCCACATTCTTGATGGCTATAAACCAACATTTGAGTCTACAATAACACAGCGAATACTGGATGAGGGCGCTCTAATACTGGGAAAAACAAATCTTGATGAATTTTGCCATGGTTCGTCGACTGAAACATCGTACTATGGTCCTTCAAGAAATCCCTGGGATACTGAGAAATTGCCGGGAGGCTCCAGCGGAGGCTCTGCAGCAGCTACAGTAGCTGATTTGTGTCCTGCTTCACTTGGGACTGAAACAGCCGGATCATTGAGACAACCGGCTTCCTGGTGCGGCTGCGTAGGCTTCAAGCCTACTTATGGCAGAGTTTCACGCTATGGAATTATTGCCATGGGGTCATCACTTGATTCTCCGGGCCCGCTGACAAAAAACGTCGAAGATGCAGCAATAATCCTCGGAGTAATAGCAGGAAAAGATAAAAATGATTTCACAACTTCAGATAAGGAGGTTCCGGATTATGCCGGCGCACTAAGCAAAGATGCAGCGCAGCATATGAAATTCGGAATTCCAAAATCATGGATGGAGTTGGAAATTGAAGAAGGTATCCGTAAATCGTTCTATAGTGCTGTTGAAATTCTCAAAAGCGCAGGTGCAGAAGTAGTAGAAGTTGATATGATTGATGCAAAATATGCTATTGCAGTTTACACTCTGATTTGCAGAAGCGAAGTATCATCAAATCTAAGCCGTTTTGACGGAACCAGATACGGTCTGTCACTTGATGAGCAGAAACTGGTTTTTGACTATTATGAAAAGGTGCGTGGGGAAGGATTTGGGGAAGAAGCTAAAAGACGGGTAATGACAGGCACTTTTTCACTTTCAGCAGGTTACGCGGATGAATACTTTAAAATCGCCGAAAAATGCCGCCGAGCACTTAAGGCTGACGTTCTCAACATTCTTCAAAATGTTGATGCTATTATAGCTCCTACAACTCCTGTTACAGCAATGAAAGTAGGGGAAGCTTCAAAAAATCCTCTATTCGGAGAAATGATGGATGTCTTTGCCGAAACAAGTTCGTTAAGCGGTTTACCCGGCATTTCAATACCGTGCGGTTTTTCTGACTCTATGCCAGTGGGCTTTCAGTTTTTTTCTCGCCATTTCGAAGAACAACTTCTACTAGATGCAGCTTATTTTCTCGAAAGTGAGCTTAATCTTCCGATTAAATCCCCTATATAAAACCGTTCACTTTGTTACAGTATCACAACATTTGTAGCAATCAAATAACCATATAAATCGGTTATTGTGCAAAGTTTCCAAGTAATGCTATAATTACTGGTAATAACAATCTGAACTGTATGTTAACGTTGTTTTACACTTAAGAAATTATAAGGAAGACTGGAGAATCCTTTTTTATAAGCGACAATTTAAAGAAATATACAAGAAACCTTTGATGGGGGAGCAAGGTAAATCTTGAGAATTACTTTTAAAAAATTGTAAGTGCAATATAATTCAGGAAGCAATAGAGTTATACGCAGAGCTTCTAATGATCTTCGCGATCACCCACCCAGTCGGACAAATCAAAATCGCCCACCTAACAATATTACCAGATCATTGACCTCAAACCCGCATATTATCAATCATGCAAACGGAGCAGAGTCAAAAGTTATAATCCGGCATAGCGATATCTACTTTGGCTTTAATATTGTCTTTTTTGAACTGGCTGTTTTGATGATTTTGATTTCTCTCCATTTTTCCCTGGCACTTTTTCTCGAAAATCAAGCTCTTGATTCTTCTCTACTTGCATTGCTGCTTTTCATCACATTCATTCTGCTGAATATTATTGTATTGCCAATTATGCGATTTAATTGGCGACACCACTATTATGAAGTCACTCCCGGTAGAATCTATTACTGGCGACGCGAAGTGTTTTCAAACAATTACGTAACTTATAGGACAGATAGTGCCGGGAGTGCCAAACTTGTTCAAGATATCATCGGGAAGATTCTGAATTGCGGAACAATCGTAGTACAGGGGCCACTCCTGAAAGATGAGATTTTTATACGCAATATTCCCAATCCATCATATTACAAAGAAGTAATTGAGGAGATAGCGTTTAAAAAAGACCCCGCTAACTTATAGTATTCCAAATTAATGGGTTATAGGTTAGCGGGATGAGAGTTATTCTTCTCTAGGTCGAGCTTCTGCGACGTTTATCTCACGTCCATCAAGCTCTTTTCCATTCAACTGCTCAATAGCAGCCTTAGCTTCTTCTTCACTTGACATTGTGACGAAACCAAATCCTTTGGATCGGTTCTTCATTCTGTCGATGATTACTTTTGCTTCCACAACAGTACCAACTTGTGAGAAAAATTCGGCAAGACTCTCGTCTGTTACATCCCAGCTCAAGTTGCCTACAAAAAGTTTGTTTGACATTTTGTATAAATTATAAATAAGATAACGCGGATCATAACAGTCTTTTGCAGAGGCTTTAATCTAGCAATTAACGGGTATAAAACCCATACATTGCTCGTAACGTTCGGAAGCAAATCTGAAAGATCTATTTCGCTCGCTACCCTCAGCAAAGGAACGGTTCTTGACCGCTCACTACGTTGAAATACCATTGGATTTCTAAAAGTCTTGTTAAAGGAACTTTTCCGTAGCCAAGAGCAATTATAGCAAATAATTGCTTTAATAACAAACACCATATGCTATAATTTTAATAGTATGCCAAAATCACTAAAAATTAAACATAGCCTTGTCCCTGCAATAATAGCAGTTACAATGATTCAGGCGGTAATTTCTGCAGCTTATATACTGTCAAGAAATTTATATTTCAGCACTCAATATTTTCCGTCATTTCAAATATTCTGGATACTTACGTTAATCTTTGACGTGATATTTTCACTCTACTATATTTACCGTTGGCTGAATTCGTACTACGTCATAAAAAAAAGCTCTGTACTATATGTAAAAAAACTCACCTTTTTTACAAAGAAGAGCTATTTTACCTTTAATGAAAACGTTGATCTTAAGATGGTCAGAAGTTTTTGGGGAAAACTTTTTAATTTCGGCAGCATTAAGATTGTCGGCACAGCCCTCGACAAAAAGGTCACTTTGAAGCGAATTCGGAGACCAGATCAGGTTCTTGATAGTCTGATAAACTCGATTTTTAAAATACGAAAAGAGAAATTTAATTAAGTTTTAATATTATTTTAATGGAGAACAAACGCAAAGTACTGACCAAGATAGCGGTCATAATCGTAATTGTTGCTGCAACAGCGATGGCCGTGCATTACATCGTGAAATATTCAGGTTCATCAGAGCAGAATGAGCCTCGGGATATCAATAATTCAGCTATGGTAACCGAGGTATCGGACACACTGGAAGAATCTGAAGAGACTGAATCACAGGCCGACAAAGATGGAGTAGATTCGTATACTGATATAAGCCCTCAGGAGGCCTACGATTTAATTACCGAAAACCCGGAGGTTATTGTTATTGATGTGTCGCCAAAATTCGATGAAGGTCACTTGCCCGGTGCTGTCAATTACTATATTGGCGATGGTTCTCTGGATGAAGCAATTCCATCGCTGGATAAATCAGCGACTTACCTGGTTTACTGTCACGTAGATAGTGCTTCAATCAGCGGTGCTCAGAAGTTAATTGACGCAGGTTTTGAAGAGGTTTATCGTCTCGAGGGGAATTACTCAGCCTGGGTTGATGCTGGTTTTCCCATCGAGTAGGGGATTCTAGTTAACCAAGGTCTGAATAATGGGTTTCTAGTCGTCTGAGCTGTCGCAGGCTTGTCTTGCATTATTCACATGTCAAGGCAAATATTAATAGGCTCTATCGATGCTGGAAGATTATTTAACTGTGCTTTGATTAACGACCGAGCTTGCCGAGATTGGCTTTAGCGTAAGTGGTTAAATTTTTCCGTTTGGACCAGTCACGCTCAGTTTTTGTGAGGAAAATCTTTCGGAGTCGCAGTGATTGAGGTGTTATTTCAATCATTTCATCTTTGGAAATAAACACAAGTGCATACTCAATTGTCAGCTGGATAGGGGATTTGAGTGAAATTTGCGTAATCTCGGCCCTGGACATACGCACAGACGTCTGATGCCTGCCCTTGGCAGGATTGACTTCAAGATCACCTTCATATTTATTAATTCCAACAATCATACCTTCATAAATTTTGTCGCCGGGTTTAATAAAAAGTTCTCCACGCTCTTGAACTGCATTCAAAGCATAAGCTAGAGCTTCTCCTGTCTCCATTGATACTAAAACTCCATTCTTTCTCTCGACAGAGTTGCTAGACTTTTTTTCATATCCTGAAATATAACTGCTGAGCACTGCTGTCCCTTTTGTCATATTCAGCAGAAAATAGCGAAGTCCTAAGAGATTTCTGGTGGCGATTTTGTAATTAAATCTTAATACTCCTTCATTGTTCTGAATATCCTGCAATTGTGCACTTCTTTGGCTTAATGCGTCCTGAATAGTGCCCATAAATTCTTCAGGAGCATCTATTGTCAAATTCTCAATCGGTTCATGAATCTCTTCTCCGATTTTCTTCATTATGATTTCCGGGCTTTTGACTTGGAATTCATAACCTTCACGCCTCATAGTTTCAAATAAAATTGCCAATTGTAATTCTCCGCGACCGGAAATTTCATAACTTCCGGAATCTGATCGACAAATTTTTAACCCTATATTGATCTCTTTTTCATACTCGAGCCTTTGCTCAAGCTGCTTAGCTGTAGAAAACTTACCTTCCTTTCCAACAAAAGGAGAATTATTTGGCTGCACTTCGACTTTAACTGTTGGTGGGGATAATTTAATCTGCGGAAGAGGTTCGATGGTGTCGATTTGGCAGATTGTCGCTCCAATTGCAGTGCTGTCAATTCCTCCAATAGCGATTATATCTCCGGCGACTCCCTTCTCAATTTCTATGTACTCAAT
Source organism: Candidatus Dojkabacteria bacterium (assembly GCA_014729235.1). GTDB lineage: Bacteria > Patescibacteriota > Dojkabacteria > SC72 > WJKH01 > WJKH01. The sequence continues at coordinate 21,455 of WJKH01000021.1, forward strand.
CCCGATTTTTGTATATATCTTTCTTGGCTTTCCTTGCCCAAGGATAACCGGCTTTCCATCGTCAAGAGATGCTATCTTAAGTGTTTGCTCAGCTGAAATTGTTCCTCTGTCAATGCGCCCGATTAAAAATCGTCCAACGTGATTATCATAATCAAGAGAAGAGATTTGCATCCGGCAAGGGCTCTCTAAATCACCATTAGGAGCAGGAATATATGAGATTACTTCGTCAAGGAGTGGTAGAATATCTCCGGAAGTGCTTTCTGAGGCAGTTAAATCTCCGTCTGGAAGTTTAGTGAACACTTTTCCTTCTGATGCTATAGCATAAAAAATCGGAAAGTTTAGCTGATCTTCATTGACCGCCAATTTCAGAAATAAGTCTTCGATCTCTTGCTTTACTTTATTTACTCGAGCCAGCTTCTTGTCAATTTTATTAATGACCACTATTGTCTTAAGGTTGTTCTCAAATGCCTGTTTTAACACAAATTCAGTTTGTGACATCACTCCTTCTTGCGCATCGATAACTAGTATGCAGCCGTTTGCCATACTTAGCGTTCTCTCGACTTCTCCGCCAAAATCTGCATGCCCAGGTGTATCAATAATATTGATTTTGTAGTCTTTATAGATGACTGATGCGGTCTTTGACAGTATTGTTATACCTTTTTCTTTTTCCAGCTCGTTTGAGTCAAGTATTGCGGTATCGCTCATTTCCTCTTGATTTTCACGAAATAGGTTAGTTTGTTTCAAGAAGCCGTCTATGAGAGTTGTCTTTCCATGGTCGACGTGTGCTATGACTGCCACGTTTCGAATTTTCTCTTTTGTTGTGGTGTTTGGATCAATCATGAGGGATGATTCTATCATTTTTATGTTTATTTTGATAGTATAACAAAGCTTAAAAACCGGCAGCTATACACACGCAAATATATTCTGCTAACTTGGAAATCTATATATGTGATTGTACTCAAACCACCAAAACTGTTAAAATTCAATTAGTTTACTTGTCATTAAACTCTTGATATGCACGAAGACGGATGCGCCCCACACCATGGCGATACAAATTCATTGGCAATTATGGATCAGCTCCCCATTCCAAATTATCCTATGAAGGAAGAGGAAAAAGAGAGCTTCTATGCTGAACAAAGATTACTAAATCAGGTCTTGCCAATTGCATTGCAACAGCCCGGAGCAATCCATAGATTAAATCCGGAGCAAAGTGTGTTGACTACAGACGAATTAGCTAGAAGAGTGCTTATTAATCTGTCAAGCTCTGTTATAGCTGATGCCACACTTTATTGTTATGGATTTGTGGATGGAAAATGCCATTCACATCAAGATGTTTTTACCTATATCTCAGATAAATATCCAGACACATTCTCGAGCTCAAAAGTTGTTTCAAACACGATTCGTACTGCGATTCAATCCCTTATACTGAGATACGACGATAAGGCTGATATCCCAGAAGCGGATAAAGCCTTATTATCTAGCAGATATTTTGTTTCTGGATGTTCTGAACCACGCCCTCAACTTAGTAGACGAATATACTCTCGTGCCAAAGCTAATTTGATGTATGCCAAAGATCGAGATTTCATATTGACAAACGAACACGAGGTACTCGAGACAATATTTGGCATGTATGGCCCGGTTAGTACTGAGTTATTCACTCGATATTACAGGCTTGGAAAGTATAAATCTGTTTTTGATAAAGTTTCTGAAAGGAGGGGCCTTGATTTACCAGAAACTCTAGAAATAAACAATGATTTAGTAACAACCAATAATCTTATGGAGGTAGATGCAATAGAGGTTGGACGAGCTATAGCTGAAATGACAGCAGGTCTAGAGCATGGCAGTAGAGTGTGGGTCAATGCACGTGGAAATCCAACCACAGGATTCAAGCGAAAAGGGGCAAATTTTATTAGACAATTACGTGAGTATCGTTCAATTATTGAAGATGTACAGAGAATGCGGGATTTTAAATTTTCGGAAGAGCAATTAGGTGTGTTGATGTCGGCTTTGCACTATCGGCTTTGGGGTTTGACCTTAAAAGAAGGGCTAGAACATTACGTAGAGCGACATGAAATGGAAACAGGTTATAATACTTCAGTAATCTCTAAATTGCGAAGGCAAATGAGAGAGGGCGACGAAGATCCCTCAGATAAACAGGTCGTGGATTATTTTTATCGCGAACGGCTGAAGAGAGTTTTTAGTGAAATTGCGTCCAATGCTCAACTTATAGACCGAGCATTTGAGAAAATCAAGGATGTACTATACGCTCATTACATATCAGATACATCGGATGCCCAAATAGTATTTGAGCTTCCTTTGAGTAAATTTTATGTAGGGTCCGTTAGACGCTTAGCTGTAGAGCTACTTTCTGATACTGGCTCAAATGAATGGCCCAAGAGAAGCGATTTAAGGTTAACAAATAGTCTGTCCAGTGATCAACGAGAATATAGGATAGATGAGCGCAATAGAATTGGCCAAGTAATTGAACAATTAGCTGACGACGAAAAATTCACTGGAACAATAGTTAGTATCATTGGGGGAATATCTAGAGGCGAGTATTTGGAAGATATTGCAGCTGAGATAAGCGAGCAATTCCCCAATAAAGATATTAATGCATCTGAGATTGGAGCAGTCAAGAACTTATTTTTGTTAGTTTATCAAGACTGGTTAGACGAACAGTAATGTACTTTTTATGACTATATCAGCTTTATCAAGCGGGTTTGGCATCCAAAGGTAAAGCCTGAACCCTTTTCACGCGATAAATTGCAACGTTTTTAGTCGTTTGTTACCTGCTCGTGCTCGATATCACAAACCCGCACGACTTTGCGTACGGTCACTCGTTTGATGATAAATTTGGCTTAATCATATACAGCTTAACCAGAACTCATCACGATGATATGATATGATAAAATAAATAAGAATCAAAAATTAAATTAAGACTAAATAAATAAAATGAGTAATGACTTGAAAGTTTTAGAAATTGATTTTGAAGAAGTATCAAAAAAATTAGCGTCATTAAAATTAGGATCGCTGCTAATCGGATCTGCGAATTCTCCAAAGGCTGATTTACAAGTAAATTTGATGAAAGAAGCATCTGATAATGGTGCAAGTTGCATTATCTTTGAAGAGAGTCCTCGTAATTCTTTTTATAAAGAAATTTCTAAAAAGTATCCTGAATTAGAGGCTCATTTATTAGAATTAAGTAACCCCCACTTTGTTTTAAATCCGCTAGAAGGTCATGTTAACAATAGCGACCAAATAAACTCTTTAATATTGGCACTCAGAAGAGCGTATGAAGCTTTTTACAGAAAAAAAGATACGCTATCCCAACATTTTAGACATCTTATTTTAAAGGCTTATGACGAGCTAAAGAGTATTGAAGGATTAGATTTGATCAAGCTTTTAGAGTCTATTTCTGACGAAGAACATTTAAGAAGAATTGCTAAGCGTGATAAATCTTTAAATAATATTTTATCCCAGGTAATCGAAGGATATAGCGATAAGTGGTCGAAGTTCCTGAAGTTTATTAAAGCGCTACTGGAGGATGATTCTGTAAAGGCAATTTTTGACACAAGCAAGAAGAAAACTGATAGATTCTCATATGAGTCGATTCAAGGGAAGAATTTGATTTTCAATATAAAAAGTGGGCGGAGGAAAAATTTTATTTGTGAATTTGTTTTCAGCCTATTTGTCCAACAGATTGTAAATAATGTGGCTGAGGTGAATTACTCCAAACAAGTAATAAGTCAAAGAAAGGATGTTCATTTAATTTTTAGTGAAGATGTAGTTGATTATTTAGATCCCCAATGGAAGTATTTTTGGGGTGAAGCAAGGTTAGCAGGTATTCGCCCTAATGTGGCTATTTCTGCACCGAATGTTATAAAAGATGATGTAAAGAATCTTCTTTTTGGTAATTTTGCCAGTATAGTTGCCTTCCCAAAGACTAGTTTTGCACGAAGTATCATTGAAAATGAAATGGGAGTGCCTGCGGAACATCTTGTAGATCCTGCTGCGTTCTCCAAGTGGGGGATATTAAAGATAGGTAAATTTGAGTCGGAAAATAATCCTGGAATATATAAGTTTAAATTGATTTGAATTACGAAGTTATTTAAAGTGAGCTACGAAATTCAGAAAGCAATAGAGGGACACCCCAGAAAATTGTGTAAACGTTTAAATTAGCATAACCTGTTTAACAGCAGAATGCACAATTAAATTAAACGATACACAAAATGAGCAAGAAAAAAATCACCATGCCAGCGGCCGAGAAAGTGGCACAAGAGATGGGAAAAGCCAAAAGTATAAACGGCTTTTATGGCAAAGATGGCATATTTGCCAAATTGTTCTCCAAAACGATAGAACAAATGCTTCAAGCTGAGATGGATGACCATCTAGGCTACCCCAAACATAGCTCCAAGGGCTGAAATAGGGGTAACTCAAGAAACGTAAGTTGCTCAAGGAAAATAAAAAGCTCAGCCGGTACTGATGACATTGAAGTACCAAGAGATCGCAACGGTACATTTAAATCGGTACTCCTCGGAGAGTATGGCATAGTCTCCAATGAAATAGAAGACAAAGTCCTGATCATGTATGCCAGAGGAATGACAACTGGAGATATTAGCGCGAGTCTTGCATATATCTACGGTATTGAGACATCAGACACTGAGACGAAAGCGAGAGAAACTCTCATAAAATTACGTGGCAACTGGGATGTAGGCGTAACTGGGTATACCTTGATCGACGTAGAGACTCATAAAAGTGTCACGAGAGTAATTGAAACAAAAATTAAACTCAGAAACTTCACTGACGATGAAATGGAAGCATATATTAAATCAGGTGAGCCATTGGATAAAGCTGGCGCTTACAGTGAGGCCAAAGGATCGATTCTTATAGAAGAGATGAGAGGGGACATTTTTAATGTTCAGGGTCTCCCGCTTGCTCATATAGGCAATGATCTTTTACACGAGTTCAGTTACAGGTATTGGGAGCATTGGGAGGTAGATTTATAGGATAGTATTTGTGAATAGATTGATAGCAGGAATCGAGAATTAGTGGCGACCTGTCGGGGAACAATCTGTCAAGTCCTTATTTAACTATCTTTAACCTGCTAATACCAAATTTCTCAAACTCCTTTGCAATTGCGTGTTGGATCTGAAAAAATTCTTCAAGAAATTCATCCTGTGTAAATTCTTCCAGTTCCTTCTTTGAATACCTCTGTGACATTGTTAGTCGTGCCATTCTGTCAATTAGCTCATCCCAGAATGAATCATCCTCATATTCTTGTATTTTTTTGTGCACATCTGTCTCTTCTTCAAACCAACGTGTTGGGTAGAAACTGTCACCATCTTTTTCCTCGTGATCAACAAACCTTTTGTAACCAAATTTTCCAGCAAATGAAAAAATTAAATCCTCAATTTTGTCATATTCATTCTTTTTCTTGTCTGAAGGTATTGTTTGAGCATTTGCGATCCAGTTTCCGATATATACTGCTTTCATAAGTGCGAGAAATTGCTTTTTTGTTAGTTCGATTGTTTGTTTTTTTGACATTGTGCTTGGTTTATAAATTAATTTTTTCAATAAGTTCCTTAATCCGTTTATATGAATTATCCCATTCTTTGTTGATATCTTCATACTTAGCTGAGCCTACTTTTTTTTTCTCGAATTTCCCAAATTCATGATATTCTTTATATATGTGAGCAATTACGCTATTATTGGGATCTTTTTCAGGAGCCATTTTATTTATCATCAATTTGTAGAAGTCTATTTGACCACTAACTTTGTTTCTTTCGCCATCTAGGTTCATTTTCTGTTCATGACAAAATCTTTCTTCTGCAAAATAGTCCTTTTTTAAATCGGAATCCTCTGTTCCTTGCTTATTCTTGTTTGCTTTTGTTTGCCTAACTCTATAATTTGTCTGGTCTTTCTTTATCGTATACCACCTCATTATGTATTCCAAAAATTTTCTTATATATTCATTGTAAAGCTCCTTCTTATGTTGTTGTTTCCAATACTCAAATCCTAAGTAATACCCAACTAGAGCTATTAGAAACGTAATGAAAACTGCTACAGATTGATTATTTAAATAACCCCATCCATAATCTATAAATGGCAAATCATGCCATTCAAAAAAAATGAAGCCTAGCGCTAGGGTAAGCATACATGCTAAAGTTATAACAAGTGTTATTTTTTTCATATTTTCTGTTCGATTATCTTAATTTCTTCTTTTGTGAGGCCGTAGAGTTTATAAACAAGTTCATTAACTCTTTGATCTGTATCACTAATCTTTTTACGAATAACATCCCTCTTACTATCAGAACTAATATCTTTTAAAGACTTATTTAATTCAAGTTGAGTATGAACAAAGTCTACCAGCTCATCATGAGTTTTCTTAAACTGTTTATTATTTATATCTAAGTCTGGCATAGGAAAAGGATTTAAATAGCTCGTTTTAAAAGTATAATAACCACCTCTTAGAACATATCCAGTTTGAGACAAAAAGAACCATAGTACTGGAGAATTTAATATTGCAATGAAAAAAAGATCATCAAAATTGTATTTTTGATAAAATTTAAATCCGTATACTTTAGTGGTAAAGGTAATATCATTTTCTTTCACCGTTAAATTACAATTGTTACTAATTTCAGGAGTAATTATTCTTCTGTGTTGAAACTCTATTAAACTTTTAGGATAAATATATGCGTAAAAATTCTCATGTCTCATCCTCCCATTTTCCCTATCCTCAAGATCCTTCTTATTTTCGAGAAGATAGCCATAGCCTTGGGGGAAGTTTTTCTTAATATAGTCTAAACTCATTAAATCCGCATCCTCATTGTCTATCAAGTAAGGAAATATAACGACTTTATCTGGTTTCAAATACTCGTATCTGTGCACATCCTGACCCTTTAAGAATAATTTACAAAGACCTTTCTCAATCTTTACTCTTTTATCCAGTTGTTTTGAATATCCTTCATAAAAACCTTTTATCTCCTTAATATCCGTTAGAACATAAATTTTATCAGCACTCGTCTGTAATCCGCAAAATATCTTTTCGGTATAGTCTTGAAGTGTTTTAGGACAAGAAAATAACTTGTCCATTACTTTTTGGACTTCCGATTCAAAAAATCGCCACACTTTTTTCCCTTTAGTTGGATGTTCTATCTTTTCAATCTCATCTAAGTTGTTTAAAAATTTCTCGGGACTCTCATTTTCATTCTGCTCAGCATATGTTAAATTTGTATTTGGTTTCCCGGACATAAACAGTAGGCAAGTATAGGTCGTAGCATTCTCAAAAACCTGGTTCTCTTTAAACGATATTACTTTCTTCAAAGCTTTTTTAGTTGTGATTATTTCTCGAATATTTTTTCCCATGTCTGCATTAAAAAACTTATGAGGAAGAATAAATCCTGTTATCCCATTCTTAGAAATAATTTGCAATGCTTTCTCAAGGAAGATTATATAGATATCAATATTCCCACTTTGTGCAGAATGATATTTTTCTTTTATATAAGATAATGTTTCTGGCAGATATTCTTGCAAGCCTTGTAATCTTAAATACGGAGGATTCCCAATCACAGCATCAAACCCACCAATGTCTACTTTCTCAACAAGGCAATTAAGTTGTGCTTCTGTAATTATTTCTATCTGGTGATGTAAGATCTTTTCTAACTTTTCCTTTTTTCCATCAACTATATAATCACCTTTATCATTTGTAACAAAATATGGTACTTTATTTAAATATGCAGAATAGAGGTGCTCAGCGTCAGATTTTGGTAAAATTTTCAATAAAATCTTCAACTCCGCACCAACCAGCATATCCTTTCCATCCAACTTTGATACATCTAAACTAAAAGCCTGACCAACTTTTCTAGTGTTTTTAAACTGCTGTTCTTCCCTTTGTGCCTGGGAAAAAACAACCTTACCCTTCCTATAAAGCTCATTAACTCTCTTCAAATTTAGGTTTTGGTCAACATAAATATTCAAAGGCTCATCTCCCAGGACCCCTTTAAACTCCTTATCCCAGTCAAAAGCATTTACCTCCCTAATCTCCTCCTCACTAACCCCACTCAAATCCTTATCATCCCAATAATCACTCCCAACCAAACTATTCCCACACTTAATATTCGAGCTTAAATCAGGCAAAATACGCTCCTGAAACAAACTCATCTGTTGAGCAATAGTCTCCTGATTCTCATTCTCCAGCATCTTCAAAGCAAGACTCAGCTTTGTAACCTCTACAGCCTGACTATCAATATCTACACCGTAAATATTGTTAAGCATAATCCGTTTCTTCTCCTGAGTAGTCAAGAACCAGCTGGTAACGCCATCTTCCGAAACCTTGCTGTAAATCACACCTTTCTTTTCAAGTTTCTTTTTCTCCTTGTCATCCTGTTTTTCATAGTAGCTAATGTGCCAGTCGAGCAAATACTCGTAAGCACCAAGTAGAAAACTACCACTACCACAAGCTGGATCCAATATCTTCAGCTTTGAAACCTTTTTCGGATCTTTGCGTTTCAACAGCTCACCAACGGTATTTTTAACTATGTAGTCAACAATATACTTCGGAGTGTAGTAAACACCACCAGCTTTTTTAACTTCCGGTTTTTCTTCGACCTTAGCATTGTGGGCACGTGTAAGACGGATAACTTTCCCAAGAAACTGTTCATAAATATTCCCAAGAACCTCAACCCCAATTACATCAAAAACATACGGAGAAGTAGGGTAGTAAAGCTGATTAAGAATCTTATCTAAAATGTCATCAGAAACTTTCAAACTCGGGGTTAAAGTATCCGAATCAAAATCAAAAAGATTGCTATTATATTTCTTCTGAGCAACTTTGAAATACTTATTTAGTTCACGATATGAATTTTTCGATTTAATGAGGTTTTGAAGATTCTTGTACTGCTCGATACCTCTGTCTTCAGCAATTCGCAGGAAAATTAATCTGTCTATAATCCGCTGAACAGCAAAGTTAAGCTCTTCGACAGTTAGCTTCTGATTATTTTTCGCAAGGTCTTTTGCAAGAAGCTCTCTCCATTTTTCAATCTCCTCAAGAAATGCCTTGTCTACAACCTGCTTACCTCGCTTTTCCTTGTCAGCGTATCTATCAAAACTCCCTTTTAGGATGGATTCTTTTGCAAATGTATCGTAGATTTTCTCCCAATTATCAGGATATTGGTCGTAAGTAAAGTATTCTATACGGGCTACAGAAGCCTTGTCAGTTGGTTTTGGCTCAATTGTCGTGTCATAAATTGCGAATTCTTCAAAATCACTCAAAAGAGATACGGGCAGGTGGCCACTCCAGGCATATCTCCTGAGTTGTAAAGCGGGGTCGTAGTCAGTCTTAATTTTGATAACAGGCTTTTTAGCTTCAAGAAAGAACTTTCTCTGTCCGCCTATCCTGAATGAGTAATCTGGGGCCTTCGGCTTTCCTTTTATTACCACCTTATCCTCATGAACAACCTCTTTATACTGCTCGGCAAAACCTTGCTCGTTATACATATCCCATCCGAGAGCCTTAAACATTGGATTGAGAAATTGCTCTCTTAACTGTGCTTCATTGAAATTCGAGTCAGATTGAGTTTTGTATTGATCAATATTACGATCAAATACCTCAACTAATTGATAGATCTTATCTTGAAATTGTTTCTTTTGACCCATACATACCTATATTTAAGGGAACTAATCATCAGGATAATTCCTGAACCCCTAGTCGCAGTTGTGCATTATAAGGGAGCGAGCAAGTGTATTTTCATTATTCACATACGATTTGGTGAGCCGCCTGGGACTCGAACCCAGCACCTACTGCTTAAAAGGCAGTTGCTCTAACCAGATGAGCTAGCGGCCCGCACCAAGTTATACTCGCACCACATAAAATGAAACACCGGATTAAAAACGAGCTTATTTCGACAGATTATACACCAATTTCAACAACATTTACAACAAAATCTGATTTCAGAACCTGACACCAAACTGAATTAGAACAATCACAACCGGCTTCAACCATATCCAAAGACAACAAAAACAGCCCACCAAAAACCTCGTGAGGCAGACCATTTTGCTGCAGCCACCATATAGCCGCAGACCGAAGATGCATCAATTTTGTTTGATTAAGCGATTCAAGCCCCGAGCCAAAATTTAATGAAGTTCTCATTTTCACCTCAATAAAGCAACAACCGGAAGGAGGAACATTGCAAAAAGCAGCTTGAGATTGGACTTCTGAGATATCCCTTCGCGATCTCCGACAAATAATATCAATTTCTCCCGCCCTGCAATGGAAATTCCGCTCAATAATATCAAACCCCCTTTGCCTCAGCCAATCACAAGCCAAGTTCTCCCCAATAACTCCAAGCTTTCTTCTGTCCATACGTTGCTTTTTTAACTAACTCCGACACAGGCTTGAATGTAAATCGATGGATTTTGCATGGGCCGATTTCATAAAGAGCTTCCCGATGCTGCTTTGTGCCGTAACCAACATGTGAATCAAATCCGTACTCAGGGTATTTTGAGCTGATTGATTTCATTAGATTGTCCCGAGCGACTTTGGCAACAATCGAGCCGGCAGCGATAGAGTAGTGCAGCATATCACCTTTTGCAAATCGTTGATTTTCATAGCCTTCAATTTCTCGTACCTGTGCGCCATCTACGATTAGGATATCAGCTTTCTTACCGATTTTTTCTTCAATTGACGATACTACATAAGACATTGCAATTTGTACAGCTCTTGCAATGCCAACATTATCAATGTCTGCAGAATCGACCATCCCGACAGCCCAACCCGCTGACCTGGCACAAATCTCCTTACTTAGCTCATTTCTGGCCTTCTCAGTAAGCTTTTTACTATCCCAAACACCATCGACCAGTTGAGTCTCATCCGTAATTAGAACCCCTCCTGCGCAAACCGGTCCTGCAAGCGGCCCGCGGCCAACCTCATCAAGCCCTATTACGAGCCCATAGCCCTCATTCCAGAGCTTCCTCTCGATCTCTCCATTAGGTTTTACAGGTCGTTTCTGCATGACTTGATTTTAACATACATAAAAATGTGTTAGAATTGTTTAGCGTCTGAAATTATTAAATTTTCAACTAGTCCACTGTAAAATGAAGCTTTCTCGCAGTTCAAAATTTCTCATACTACTTTGTGCAATAATGTCCGGATTATTTATTGCATCAGCAAAACTTACATATTCGCAGGAATCTCAAGAAACTTTCCAAGCAGATCCGGACGCCCCATTTCTATTTTACAGTGAGTCGTGCGGAGCCTGTTACAATGCAATTTCAAAAATTGAAGAGTACAAAATTAATGATTCAGTTACAATTAATTATCTAGATATAGCTGAAGATGTAAATTACTCATACTACTACGAAATTGGGACTGAATGCGAAATTATTGATGAAATCGGCACACCAATGCTTTACCACAAAGGACAGTGCTATCTCGGCGTTACAGATACAGTTGGTTATCTTCTTGAGCTCAGTGGAATTGATCCATTTGAAACCAGCGAAGAGCCTGAAGACACTTCAAGCGCTCAGGATGACATTACTTATCCTATAACCAATGACAATTATGAGACAGCTGAAGTTCAAATGGAGGAATCGGATGAAGCAGATGAGACCGAGGCTCAACAGGAGCCATGGCGACCGAACTTTTTTCAGGGTTTTATCATTTTTGCCGCGCCATTAACCCTTTTCATTCTGGCATATTTACTCATTATTAAACTTAATCTCTAAAATACGGTATACTGTTATTGGTATTAGTTAAATTTTAAAAAATATTTAAATGGAATGTAAATCAGGAGTCCCTTACGTGGGAGGATTAGTAACTGGAGTCGCAGCCGGACTAGTAATTGGGCTGTTAGTTGCTCCAAAATCAGGAGAAGAAACACGCGAAGACGTGAAGAAATTTATGAAAAAGTTCATTGAGGATGCTCAAGACAAGTATCAGGAAGCACAGAAAATCATGAAGAAAAAGCTGGAAGCATTAAAATCGCTCGGCGAAAAGATTGACGAGAAAAAGTATGGAAAGATAGTATCCGAAGTAATCGATGAACTTAAAAATGATGCTGAAGTTACATCAGAAGCAGCTAAGAAGCTTTCTTCACAATTAAAAAAGGACTGGTCAGTTGTAAAATCTGAGATGAGCAAATAGCCTTTCGCTAGGCAAGCTTTAGTTTATGATCTCAGCGGGGGTAGTTCAGCTGGTAGAACGTCTGCTTCCCAAGCAGAAGGTCGCGGGTTCGATCCCCGTCTCCCGCTCCAATATTTTCGTTCAAAGAACGAGAAATGTTGGAGTTAGGCAGGAGATTGAATAGGCAGTGCAGAAGTTTGAAAAAAATATAATCCCCGAGCGACGACTGAAAGAAGTCGTGAGGGAAAGCGAGGATAGCGGAGAATTTTCATACTCGAGTAAGTCGAGAGTAGAAAATTGGGAGCAAATCCGAGCGTGGTCGCGGGTTCGATCCCCGTCTCCCGCTCCAATAATTTTCGCCGAAGGACGAGAGTTATGGATCTGACGAGAGTTATAGATCTGACGAGAATTATTGCCCATTGATTTTCGAATTTCGTAACTCGCATTAATTAAAAAAGTTTGAAACTTAAACCAGGAAAATGCCAGATATCTTTCCAAAATCGAACAACAATACTCAGGGAACAGACTCACCGGCTGATAACTCGAATTCGGCTTCAAGTCAGCCCGTAAAGCCTGCAAAGACCGACTCAAAACCTAACTCGATTCAAACCCCAAGCCAGGATGCGAATACAAATTCTAACACCAATGTCACAACACCAACAAATCCCGGTATAAGTTCAAGCCCCCAATCAAATAATTCTGCGGCACCGACTGTCCCAACTCCCACTCAGTCTTCGCCCCCAACTCGACCTCAAAATAAGCCGACACTTCCACAGACACCAGCATCACCCTCCACACAAACACCAACACAGAATGCAAATTCCACGCAACCTAATAATCAATTGAATAACTCTTGGAGCAGACCTGGCAACAATTTTGGATCATCTTACCCGCCATTTTCCTCCAGCAATTTTGGAAATTCGTTTGGAAATAATCAACTCGGATCAAGGTCGGATCCATATGGAAGTCCCTCAAGTTCCACCCCTAATAGTCAGAAGAAGCTTACTCCCGAAGAGAGAATTAATATGATTAAGCGACTATACAAAAAAGTATTGGGGCGAAAAGCAACTACTCGAGATATCAATTATTACAAGTACAGCACATTATCCGAAGAACAGATTTTGAAACAGCTCGCTGAAGGACAAGAACATACTCAGCTTATAAAAAATGGGAAAGAGTATAATAAGCTAATGGAAAGACTTGATACCGCCGAATCCAGAGTGAAAAAATTGGAGGCACAGATCAAAGATGAGCTCCAGGAATTTAAAAAGCTTTTACAGATTTTAAAAGAAAAAAATCGATATATTGAAGAGCTCCGGAAGGAAAATCAAAATCCTTATAATATTCCGGGGCAGACTTTAGAACAGCGGCGAAGATTCAGCAGCCAAATCAGACAAGAGGAAGACTCCCCTGTGCAGACTCAGAATTCTTCACAGAGCTCTGAGAACCTTCCTGTCGTACAGACAAAGAAGTAGGAAACTTAGTTAGCCAGTGCTTAGGAAATCATTCCTCAGATTCTCTGATTTCTAACACAAAAATTGCCCAACACTTAACAAATACTTAAATTTAGACTATAATGAGAGTATGTATGAGTATATTGGGGATAGAATTAGGAAAGTAAGAGAAATGTCGGGGTTATCACAAAAAACCCTCGGAATAACACTTGGCCTTTCAGATAAAGCCATCAGTTCCTACGAGAGCGGACGAACAATTCCGCCACTTGAAACACTCTTTAAGATAGCAAAAGAGCTTAAAAAACCCGTCAGTTACTTCATAGAGAGTACAGAAGATGAAGCCTCGCTATACGACAGAATTGATAGAACTGAGCGAACAGTTAAAGAAATTGCACACGAGCTTGATGTGATAAAAGACTTGCTAAAAGATATTGAAGCGAAACAGGATAAGTCAACTCCACCAAGCAGGCCGTTATAGTTTCACGTGTTTCACGCAAAGCATTACACTTTTCGAGCCATGTTTAACGACTTAGATTTCCGGAGGAGAAAAATACTTCTTTAACCACTCGAGTAAGAACTTGCCGCCAAAACCTATTCCTCCGAGAACAAGCAGGCCCCCAAGTCCTAGCACGCCGTATTTGACCATAATCATGAGGCTATAACCATCAGTCGGAGGATTAGCGATAAGATCTTCACCCAATGTAAATTCAATACTCTTGGAAGTTGTATAGTTTGTTTGTGTCCAACTCGTAATATTTACCACTAACCGATAGTCTCCACCTTTAATAGGGTTAACTACTGCTCTGACACTGTAAGGCTGGTCCTTCACAGTGGAAATATATCGTGGGTGCTCTTCGATAAGCTCAATCCCTGCAGGAACATCCCAGCTGATTTCAGTGTTTTCAGAAGTTATGTGGGGAGTAAAACTTACGTTTACAGGAATACTTTTGTTCCATACGGACTGAGTCCCGAGTTCGACCTCGATTTCTGCATTTTCAAAAGCTTGCTCTTGAAGAGGCTCTTGAGTTTGTTCCACACCATCTGGAGTATCCACTTGATCTGTAGTATTTGCTTGCGCTGACACAGGCAAAACTGAAAAGCTGATTGCAAGCACAGTCATCAAAAGCACAAGTACTGAACGCGACCTTGATTTATGTCTTCTCATACTCATAAATTTAACATACCTGCGAAAGATAGTAAATAATACTCCAATGACCGAAATAAACAGCAAAATCGAGATAAGTTTTAAAAGCAAGTTCCACCACCAGTAGTTTATAAACTGAATTGAGGCAGTATAATCTCTATCCACTCGCTGCCGAGTCAAATTGTGGACAGCAATAACTCCTTCGAGATCAATTGAGTTATTCATAGATCTCTGTCGTGGGGAAATTTCAGGAAGTTCATAGTTTATCGGAATATCAAGCTCCTGCCCGGGAACGAGTAGAATATTATTAAAATAGAATAAATTTAATCCGGGACTTTCAGTAATTTCAAAATCCTTGATTATTGTTGATCCGGTATTTTTTATTGTCAGATATCCTGTTGCTATCGAATCGCTAATTGATATATCATCAAAATTAAACTGTGCACTGAAATCTGGATTTCTTTCAAAAATGTCTTCAGATGGAGTAAAGGAGTATTCATGAATTGCAGTAACCGGAAGCTTGGGCTTTAGTGAACTTGTCCCTCGGGATAAAATAGTGATGTGCTCATAAGACTGTTTAGCAAAATAATTTGATTTGGTAAGCAAATCATCAAGCGCAGGATCCAGAATTACCCAACCGGAATCCGGCTGCCAAGTCTCGACCCAGTAGTGAAAAAATCCTTCATTGCTAAATTCTCCAGGCACGACATAACCTATACTCATCCGCGCAGGAATATTGTAGCGTCTCAACAATGCAATAAGCAGGTCTGAATAGTCTTCCGGCTTTGCCTCGCTTTTACGCTCCAATGCAGCATCAGCACCTCCATGAACTGATGTAAAGCCCTCATTGTCGGTAGTTATCTGCTTTATTGATAGTCTATCAATTACATAATCATAGGCAATTTTTTGAAACTGTTTGGTATCAGCACTATCAACAGTTTTGGACAAATCAAGGCCTCGTTTTTCGGCAAACAGCTCAAATCTACTAAGTTCGGACTCCTGAGCTATTTCCCAATATTTGCTATTTTCAATCAAATCGGATCTTAGCGCAAGTTCAATATTGCCAATTTCATCTCCATTCCAATTATAATTAAATGCTACAGTGCCGGTAATTTTGACATCCAGGGCTTTATTTGGAGGGATATTGTATGAGAGGAATATATTTGAGTCTGCATCTCGATATGTGGTGTCGGGTAGTGGCTCAACATTTTCCAGAGTAATCAACTGATTGTGATGGTGTTTAGGAAGAGCTATGTCAAAAACCCGGTAACTATTGCTGTCGTTGTTTGCTACGGTTTTTTCAATTGCAAAATCATACGCTACATTTTCACCAAAGATTAAAGTCATTTGCTTGCTTGAGCCTATATTGTTGACAGTAATATTGTAATAATCCTGAATTTTCTGAAGCTTGGAATAATTAACTGACAGATACTGAGGTGCCCCAAAATCAGCATTATACGAAATTTCAATTGATTTTGTAGCAATATTAGTTGAAATCTCTGTCGGTAGTATAATTTTTCTAGTGCTCTGATTGGCTTGTGAAATAAAATCGTCAACCAGAACTGTGCCGGAGAACTTTACAGGTCTGTCACTCTTAACAACTTCCGAATTCAAATCGAGAATGATGTCACTTCCATATTCTTTATCATAAATATTTGACTGAATTGCTGTTCCATCGATGATAAACGTAGATCTTGTGATATTTGTAAAAGGCAAGTTCAACGTGTAATAGTTTAACACTGATGGGTAGTCCGAATTATTTGTAACTGTGAAATCAAACTGAATCTCAAGATCTTCAAGATCAAATATGTAGCTCAGATCTACTGAAGCACTTACATCACTATCAGCAGCTTGAACTTCACATTGAGTAAACAGAAGAAGCGAAAAACTAGACAGTAGTAATAGAGTTTTCTTTAAAAAGCCAGTCAAATTTTTCATATTTTCTTAGAATTTGCTTAACTATAGGGGTCTTGGGCGAAATATTGTAATCACTTATATTGGAATCCCATTTAAATTTTGTAAAATCTTTAATATTTCTGAAACGAGGATTTTTTACAATTGCAGGTTTGGAATTTTTACTAATTATATAATATGGCAACCCTCTCGTGTCACTGTGGGTTTTTCGATTTCTTCCTTTTATAGTATAAATTTCGGCGACAACTAGAGGTGGATATCTGGTATTGATGAATACCACTGAAGCACCAGCAGGTATAACAATTTTATTTCCGGCCTTTACTCTGGAGATTAAGGTTGTTTCATCATCATCCAGCAGAAACACTACCATTCCGGCACCATATGCTATTTCGAGTATCTTTGGGTAATTACTTAACCGATAAGCGTGAGTCTTCAGAAACTCAATTCCTGCGACACCCCCATCAACTACATAAAAATTAAGTCTCAGCTTTTTCTTTCTCAAAACTTTATTGTGATCAAATTGCAGGTATTTATAGTAGAAGATTTCCGGACAATACAAGTCCTGATTTAATAATTGAGATTGCATATTATCTATAGTAAAAGTTTTCACTCTTCTATATACAAAATCATTGCTATTAAGACCATCAGGCCCCAGGGTCATTGAGATACCGGCAGTTTTTTTGAGATCGACTGTTCTTTTTATCATAATGATAAAGCTTTAATTAATTCAACTAAAATAAAAGCCAATACTAAATACAGAAATATCGCTAGAATTGCCAGGGTATCGATATACAGATTGCCGAGACTCACGGGATTTACAGCAAGACCTGAGAATGGCCTCAATATAAAATCGCTGATCAAATAAATAAATTTAGGAAAAGAGCTCTCTCCACTGGCTGAAATAAGTTTCAATATAAAGCGGAGACCAAGTACAGCTTCAAAAATCATAAGTGTAGCGTATGCAATTTTTGCTAAAACTTTAATCAATCGCATATTTTCAGCTGTAAATTTATCAAAAAATCGTTTCGCAGGCAAAAAATCTATTTTAACTCTAAGTTTCCCTGCAAATTTTCTAATTTCCTAGATTATCTAAGTAGTAGTCAAGCTCAATCATATAGGAAGATACCCCATTTGCCCAAACGTGATCCCCTGTAGCACCACAAGGAGGACAATAAGTACTTTCAATATCGTACGGAGTAAGATTCGTCCCATAACCTTGGGCTAAACCCTGGGTTACAGTTTCAATCCCGGTCCGCCAACTTTGCCACTTGGTAAAAGTTCCACCCGGTCCACCACGCCAACCCCACGCATTGTTTGATCCAACAGGAGCCAAATTTCCGAATGCAGTTTCTACACCGGATATTGATGCAACCATTCTCCAGTCAAGTGAATGTTCATCTGCGTAGTAAACAAAAGCATCTGCGTATGGATACATCGGAGAACCGTAATCTATAAGAAAACTCCGCATAGCAACAACTCTAGGGTCCGAAAAGCTAAAATTTGAAGATCCTGTAAGAAAGTTATCTTCTGAAATTGAAAGATTTGACGATATTGAGGTATCAAAATTATATGCCTGACTTAGAGGTGTCATAACATTTACTGCACGCCTCTTTCCAAAGATCAGATTTGAAAGCAGGGCTTTCTCTATCTGATACTCGAAAGTTCTGCTTAAAGTAAATGAGTATAAGACAATGCAAATAACCAGCATCAAGTTTTGTATTAGTAACTTGGTTTTTCTATCCATAGAATTGTCGAAAGTATAACATGAACAGCCAAAACCTCCAACTTTTTTGTCATAGAATAAAATGATCTGTATAATTCAACCATGTTTACCCACCTACACTTACATACTGATTACTCGCTGCTTGACGGCGTGTCGCAGATTAAAGATGTAATCGACAAAGTCAAGTCTTCAGGCATGAAATCGTGTGCAATAACAGATCATGGAAATCTTTATGGAGCCTACAAATTTATAAAGGCAGCTAAGGCTCAAGACATAAAACCTATTATTGGATGCGAGCTCTATATAGCACCCAGATCCATGAATCAAAAAGAGTATGGAATTGATAATAAATACTTTCATTTGGTCGTTTTAGCTCAAAATCTGATCGGCTACAAGAATTTAATTAAGCTAGTTTCACGTGGACATACAGAAGGCTTTTACTACAAACCCCGAGTTGATTTCAAAACCCTCAGCAAACATGCAGAAGGTTTGATCGCGTTAACAGCCTGCCTTGGAGGAATTTTAAGCAGACCACTCAGCAATGGGAATAAAAAGTTAGCTATGAAGCATGCGGAAGAATACTCTGAATTATTTAAAGACAGATTTTTTATCGAAATCCAGAGAAATGGAATAGCCGAGCAAAAACCAGTAAACAAAGAACTCCTGAAAATTGCTAGAGAAAAAAATCTGCCAATTGTCGCTACATGTGACTCGCATTTCATTGATAAAGACGATTATGAGCTGCAGGAGATTCTCTGGGCTATAAGAGATGGTAAGGTTATGACTGATCCTACTCGAGCAAAACTTGAATCACAGGAGTTTTATGTAAAAACTTCTGAAGAGATGGAAAAGCTTTTTGAAGATCTCCCCGAAGCGATTGAAAACACTCAGAAAATAGCTGACATGGTTGAAAAATATAGTATTGAGTTTGGCAGAGTTGAACCGGTATTTGAAGATCTGCCAAAAGGTATGAATTCAGCTGAGTATCTCAGACAACTCACTTACGAAGGTGCTGAAAAAATCTACGGCAAGCTTGATAATGACACCAAAGATAGAATTGATTACGAACTCAAGGTAATTGATGACAAAGGTTATAATGATTATTTCCTAATAGTTCGGGACTTTGCTGAGTACTGCCACGAAAACGGTATCGTTATAGGCATGAGAGGATCAGGCTGCGGTTCTGTTGTTGCTTACGCCATAGGAATTACTCACGTAGAGCCATTTAAATGGCAGCTTTACTTTGAGAGATTTCTTAACTATGAAAGGGCCAATCCCCCCGATTTTGATATTGATGTAGCCGACGATCGAAGAGATGAACTAATTAATTACACGATTGAGAAATTTGGAGAAGACTGCGTAAAACAAATTGGGACCTTTAGTAAACTCCAGACAAAACAGGCAATTAGGGACGTCTCGAGAGTACTTGATATAGATCTGGCAATAGCAGACAGTTTGTCAAAAATGGTAGAAGTAGTTTTTGGGAAGTCAAAACCAATTGATTATATGATTGAAAACAACAAGGAATTTGCCGATATTATCAACTCATCTCCAGACCTGATGCGAATGTCGGATATTGTAAGAAAAATAACCGGAGTTAAACGTGGTGTATCAACTCACGCTTGCGGCATTCTTATAACCCCCAAGCCTGTTGTAGAGTATGTTCCGATCCAAAATGATGCCCATGGAGGTGGAATTGGAATGTCCCAATATGAGATGTTTGATGTTGAGCCTGTCGGATTGATGAAGTTTGACTTTCTTGGCTTGAAAAACCTGGCAGTGATAGGGAGATGCCTGGACCTGGTTGAAAAAGAAAAGGGAGAGAGAATTGACATTCACAAACTCGATTTTCAGGACCCTAAAGTATTTGAACTTCTCGGGAGAGGACATACAGTCGGTATTTTTCAATTAGAAAGCGAGGGAATGAGGCGGGTATTGTCAGATATTAATCCGGACTCAATTGAAGAAATCTGCTATTTACTGGCTGCATATCGCCCGGGGCCGATGGAATTTATACCTGATTATGTTGGAGTCAAAAACGGAACTCAGGAGCCTGATTATATTGTCCCAGAACTAAAGCCGATATTAGAAGTTACAAATGGTGTTATCACGTACCAAGAGCAAATCATGAAGATTTTAGCAGTAATTGCCGACTACAGCCTGGGAGAAGCGAGTGTCGTGATGAAATCCATGAGTAAAAAGATCATGGAAAAGGTTGAAAAAGAGAAACCACGATTTTTTGAGGGCGGCAAGAAAAATGGATTTGATGAAAAATCTCTTGATATTATCTGGGAGCGACTACTAAAATTTGCCAATTATGGTTTCAATAAGGCTCACAGCTCATCCTACGCACACGTAACCTACTGGACTGCATACTTAAAATCCCACTATCCGGAAGAATTTATGGCTGCACTACTGGAATCAGATTTAGATAATTTTGACAGACTTGTGATAGATTTAGCTGAATGTAAAAGACTGGGTATTGATGTACTACCGCCGGATATCAACAAAAGCAGCTTCAGATTTGTTAAAGAAGGCGACCGGCAAATCAGATTTGGACTAGCTGCAATCAAAAACGTGGGCGAGGATATCTGCGCTGATATTGTTCAAATGCGAGATGAGAAAGGGCCTTTCCGCAATCTAGATGATTTTATTTACCGGACGATTCCCTTAAAAACAACTAAACGAACAATTGAGTACTTTATCCAGGCAGGAGCTATGGATAAATGGGGTGAGAGAGAAGCTCTTCTGAGAATCTTTCCGGATCTGTACGATCGTTACAAAAAGCAAAGAGATGTCGAGAAACAGGGGCAAATCGGACTATTTTCAACTGATGGCAAACCAAAAGATATAATTGAAACAGCTTCACCGGTTCCTGTGATAGACAATATTCGTCCCTTTCAGAAATTGCAATGGGAAAAGGAATTGCTGGGATTGTATTTATCAAGTCATCCTCTCGATCAGTTTGAAGAGATTTTCGCAGAGAAAGGTGTTACACCTATTTCACAAATTTCAGAAGATCATGTCAATAAATTCGTTATAGTAGGCGGCAACATTACAAATATCCGTCGAATTACAACCAGAAAAGGAGATAATATGGCTTTTATCACGCTTGAAGATAAGACGGGCACACTTGACATTGTATCATTTCCCAACAATTACGAACTTATCCGCGACGAACTCAAGGAAGAAGTTCCAGTGCTGATTGCAGGGAAAGTTAATGATAGAGATGACCAATTGAGCTTAATTGCACGCAAAGTCAAAGCCCTTGATCCTGAAAAACATACAAACAAATTTGATGGCATAATATTTCGAATTCGCCCCCAACACACAGAAAACCAGATTAAAAAGCTCAAAGATGCCATTAGAGCAAATAATGGTGCTAAACAGGTTAAAATTATTACCTATACTCAAGCTTCTGTTAAAAGTATATTGCTTAAGCACACAATTGAGATTAATCCGGAAATTGAGAATTTAATAGAAATTTTCCGATGAAAATTGATTTCGAGATTGCTAAACAACTAGAGAAAGTTCCCAGAAGTTACGGTATATACAAGTTCTTCGATGTTGAGGCCAAAATTCTTTATATCGGGAAAGCCAATAATCTCAAAAGCAGAGTAACTTCATATTTTCAGGACGAGCACCTGGATCGTCCTACGATTATCCCAATGATCCCTTTGATCGCAAAGATCCAGACCATCGAAACTGCAAATGAAATTGAGGCTCTGATTCTGGAAGCAGCTTTGATAAAACAGTACAATCCGCCCTACAACATAATGTTAAAAGATGATAAGTCGTATGCCTGGATTTATATATCAAATCGTAAAAAAATCCCCCAAGTCAAAGTTGTCAGATCAATAAATAAAAATGAATACAAGAGTGGTCGGCTGTTTGGTCCTTATCCACGTGGCAATGCTACAAAAAGACTTTTTTCATATATCCGCAAGCTTTACCCATTTTGCAACTGCAAAAATGATCGTGAAGAGCTTCTGTATTACCAAATGGGGTTGTGTCCGGGACCAAATATCGGCAAAGTGTCACCTGAAGAGTATAAAGAAAACATTCGTGATTTAATTAAATTTTTGAGTGGACGTAAAAAATCTCCAATTAAAGACCTGGAAAAGAAAATGAAAAGCTATGCAGCAGATAATGATTTTGAAAAAGCTGCAGAGCTCAGAGACAGAATTAATGACATAAAATATCTCACTGACAAACTTGAAATAGGGTATGTTGAAACGGAACAGGATTTTTTAAAAAAGCAGCGGGAAATTTTCAAGCAGGAAATCACAAAACTTTCGAGCGAACTTGGATACAATGCAATAAATAGAATAGAGTGCTACGATATATCAAATATCCAAGGAAAGTTAGCATATGGTTCAATGGTTGTTTACCAAAACGGGCAAATCCGTAAAGATCATTACAGAATCTTCAAAATACGGACTATTAAATCAGCAGATGACCCCAAAATGCTTCATGAAACAGTTTCACGGCGTCTAAAACACGTAGCAATTAGTTCCGATGATGAAAGCTTAAATTCAAAACCAGATTTAATCCTTATTGACGGAGGAAAGACTCAATTATCTGCTCTTGATAAAGTAGTTCCAGGTGATATTTTGCTTTTAGGCATAACTAAAGGTCGCAAATACAAGCGAAAGGGCAAACGTCAGAAAGATGAGTTCTGGCTTCGGAAAATGCCAAACTCTAATAACCAGGAAGCCTCGTCAATTTCACAGATTAAGCTGAAAAACATCAAAATTCTTGTAAATCTACGCGACGAGGCTCATCGATTTGCTGTGAAACATCACAGAATCGGCCGCAAACTTGATAAACAGAAATCGATTCTAGACTCAATTCCAGGTGTCGGACCCGTTCGCAAAAAAAAGCTCCTTAAAAAATTCGGTTCAGTAAAAAACATCGCAGCGGCATCTTTTGAAGAGATTAATTCTGTAATCAATGATACTGGGGTTTCTCTGCGTGTTGTAAAAATGATCAGATGACAGAATTCTATAATAGCGGATTCAGATTAGTAGGCTAGGCTACACTCGTAATTGGCTAATCATCGTATTTGGGAGCAATTGATAAATCTAGATTTTCCTTTGCATACTGATAAAAGTCTTCAGAACCACTGTCTGAATCAACTAAAGCCATCACGTACACAACTTTAATGTCATCATGAAGTAAAACCAGAATTCGGTCATATGGTATGTCAGGAAGTTGCTGAACTGCTTCAGGAACAGAACCCTCATCATCAACGGCTTGATCCTCCTCATCGACTTCAATCTCAATCTCAGGCTCTTCAGAATCCTCAATCGGCCCGAGATAATCAACATTTACCTCCATCGCAGAACCAAAACTTGTAGCAGCTTCATATGCATGTCCAAGATGATGGTTAGTCTCCTTTGAAAAATCACGAGCATAATTATAAAGACTCGTTCCATCGTAAATTTTATAAGGCATTAAAACAACCTCCTCATCAGTGTCAAGCTTATTGAAATGCGCATATTGAAAATCTCTTTCTTGTAAATCTTCAATTGTAGACGCCCCCTGAACAATAATTGATGAATACGAGACAGTAACATTTTCCGGAACTTTTAACTGCCAGGGAAATGAGGGTAAGAGATCATAGCCTTCAGACTCAGATAGTATCTGTTCTCGCTCCGTTTCAATCAGCACTTGTTCTGCCAACCCCGTCCGGGCATCATTTTCAGATAGACGCTGGTACCAGATATCATTGATACGCGAGTATATTCTTAATCCAACACCATCCTTGACCCAATACTGTCCATACTTCATTCCCTCTGTTCCGGGTTCAATTTCCAAAACATAGGTCCAGCCCAAACCAGGCAAAACATTCTGATAATACAAATAAATGTCTGAAATTGAAGCATTAACAGGCATTCTATAAACACTGTAGCCCTCGTTCAGGAATTTTTGAACATGTTCATTGTACAAATTATTCTTAAAAACAAATTCTGCCTCACCATACGCTTTGTCATAATATATTGGGACATCGTTAAATCCGACAATAAAGTCTTCCTCACTCTTGATGTAGCCTTCAGTACTCTTTTTTCTGATTTTCAAGACAATCTGCGCACTTTGATAGACAACATAAACAGAAAAGATAAGTGCAATTATTATCAATACAAATCCGAATATCTGCCTCGTATGCAATCCCCGGAAAATTATCCGGGATTTCTTCTTTTTTTTGCTTTTCCCGGTGGACTTTGAAGCTAATGAGAACCCTGATACTTTACTGCCTGCTTTGTACGGTTTTTTCTTCTTCTTGAAAAGTTTCATAAATCCGAAAAATCCGGCTCCCATAATCCTGCTCCGCTAATGATTCTCACAAAGTAACCTTTATCAGAATCAATTCGGAAGTCAGTGCCATAAACCTCAGGAGGACCGTTTAAATTAGTTTCCTTTACCAATCCACTGAATCGCTGCTTATCAGAAGCCCAATATGAAACATTGTCTGCCACAAAATCATTCTCATCAAATGAGTTTATCCCATCAACTAGGGTTTCGGCTGTGTAATCTTTACTCTTGCTGCCATACACACCGATTAAGTTCCAACCCTGGTTAAAGTTTACCGGTGCTGAATCGAGTTTAGTTTCATATATTATCTCACTTCCGAAAATTGTGAAGTTTCCGCCGGTATTGGATTTTATGACATAGCCCCTTCCCGGTATAATCTGGAAATCATTTGAATCATAATTTCCGGAATTGCTTGCTACAATCTCCCACTTAGCATCATACGTTGAAATTGAGTAAATCTTGGATTGAGGAGAATTGGACAATGCCTTTTTATTGATATAATCAAGTAAATTGCTGGCAACTCTTAATTCTTCATCAGCTATTAAAAAGGGAAATGCTACAAAGTTAAATCCCGGCCGAAGTTCATATTTATAAGCTGAAGCTGTCTTGGAAATCTTTAAATCGCTAATCTCCTTTGAAAGCCTCTGATCGATGTCCTTATCATATTTTCCATTGTTGTTTTCATCCAGATACAAAATGACTTTATCAGAGTCTCCAGACACCAGAGCAGAGTATTCCTTGCCATCAATAGTAAATATATACTGTCCACCTTCTTCAAAAAAATAAAAGTGATTTTTCGGATCAAATTTTACGACTACAGTATTATTTTCCGCAGCGCTGACTTGAGAAATCCTAAAAATCGAGAATTTTGCTCGGGCAGGGACTATAATTTCGGAGCCAGTCCCGGGTTGCGGACCCGTACATGCAAGCCATGTCGCAGTCGAGTCATCCCGAACACAAGTATTTCCGCTTGTATTGCAGACTTTTCCAATATTATTCCCGGAATTGAAAAAATTTGGACATTTGGAGGCAACCTCAGGGCACCATTCATTTAGACTTACAAATCTTTTCTTACTGGAATCTTCGCACCTGCACTCATCGGCATGGCCATCGCTGAAACCCAAATTTTGTTCTGTACACTTGCTGCCGGCACCTACTCTAGTGGGACCCGGAGGCACTACTGAAGGATATCCTGCTTGATCACCATCGGTTTTAGATTCCGACTCACCAGACGGGTCAACAGGCTCCAGTTCAACTTCTTCTGGCTCAGGAGCCCCTCCGCATGGATAGGGCTTTCCACCTAGGTAAAAAATCTTCTCCTCTCCATTGTTGCATTCTGCAATCACTTTGCCCAATTGGTCCCCACACGGGTTAGAGTCCGTAGGATTAAGGTCTTCTGAAACTGAATAAGTATAATGAGACGGACATGAGGCTTTATCTAAAATGCTGAGGGAATGAGTTTGTTTAGAATTAGGGACTGTCAATGCAAGCCGAACTTTGCAACAAACTAAATCATTGGAATTTTGAGTAGTAGTTTCATCCCCATCGTCCGTACAGGGCGTATCTCCGGGACTCACCGGGCCATGAGTAATACCATCTTCGCATGTAACCTTGTACGAGCCTGAATAAATACCGCAGGGTCCGTTTAAATCCTCGTTGTTGGGATCTTTCGGTAAACCGCTGACAACCTGGTCGTCAAGAAAACACTCATCTCCCTCAAAAACCGAGTAGTAAACCAATCGTTCTTTTTCCCCAGCTTCAACCTGGCGTGGCCCGGCACAACAGACCATCCCGTCCGAATCAGTACCCATATCGTTATCTTCTTCATCCTCTTCTGTACCGGGATCTGAATCTTCCCCATCGGAACCGACAACAACTGCTTCCTGAATCCGCAGACAAGTGCCGGTACAGCAACTATTATTATTGTTTCCTCCTGAACAGGAGTAGCCGGGTTGACAGGGAGTAGCACACTCATTATCACCACATGAAGTATTTTCCTTACCATCAAGGATACAGGGCCCGGAAGCTCCAGCCGGCTTTTTACAGCCCGATGTGCCTGCTGAATTATCGCTCCATGAACACTCAATTGGATCGCCGGACTTGGCAGTATTTCGAAAACAAGTCCCGTATTTATCACACACTAATTCACCTTCATTATAGTGCTGGTGACACTCTTGTCCAAGATTAGATTCATTGCACTCCTGAGCCAGTCCGTCTCCGCGACCTGTATTTCCACTGTCAGACCCGGTATCTGTTCCACTATCAGAATCTGAACCGGAGTCTGAACCTGAGCCAGCACCGCTTCCGGACGAATTACACTCCATGCTGATTTCATAGCATGTTCCCCCATGTCCAATCCAGTGATTTACACCATCCGGTGTTGTACAGGAGCAACCCTTCTGCATCAATGGATCATCAGCTTCTGGGTAGAAATGATCGTTAGCCATACAGTCTCCACTCAGAAGCTGCCCACAATCGTACGCATACACTCTATTAATAAATTTTGAACTGACTGCAGAATTCTCCCTACTCAGTCTATCACCTCCCAATCTTGAAGTCAGAACAATTGGTCTCATTGGAGCATCGTCACCAAACTCATTAATAAATTCGGGCATAAACAAATTTTGTTTGCCATAAGCCCACAGCAACTGATACGAGGTATCTCCAACTAGAGATGAGTTCTGCCACGGACTGTAATCAATCAGCCAGGCCCCATCAGCTGAAGAATGAGATGATAATATCCTGTTTTGCCTGGTAAATTCACCATCAGGATCACCTGTATCATTCAAAATGTCCATCAGGACAACTCCATCAGCTTCCGGCACATAATCCCAGTCAGAAGTACCCGACTTAAGAACGTACCCATAAGCATTAGAAGGATTATCCGGTGTCTTATTTAATGGCAATGTAGTTACTGTACTGCCTTCAATATAGTTATTCTGAAATTCGTTTTTCACTCTTATCCGTTTTAGAGCGATTCCATTCCCAATCCAGACCTGATAATCTGTGTCAGATTTGAGGTTTCGCACTGTTACATGGTGAGTGTAATATGAACTAACATTTTTAACCGTCACTTCCTGGTTCCAGAAATCATCCTCCAAAGCTTGTTCATATAAGGCAAGCAATACATCACGGTCATCGTAATTTGCTTTATTAAACACAGAATTTACTTTTACTATGCCCGGACTCGGTTTATCAGTTGTCCACACAACACTAAATGAATTGGATGAGTGATTTGATATAATAACGTTATCAGGCTGGAATCTAAGTTGAGCATATAACTGAAAAGCTACCGAGCCCGCAAGAATAGCTACAAAGGCTATGACAATGGTTGAGGTGAGGACTCTTGCAAGCTTTGAACTTCGGGTAGATGGTATCGGGATAAATTGTGGTAAACGGAAGAGGATTCTCATACCTACAAATTTACTATGAATACGAAAAAAAAGCAAACTACAAACGAAATCATAATGGCAGCACCTATGGACGGATATACTGATCTTGCGTTTAGAAAAGCTCTTGCTACTAATGCTACCTACCGACCAGATCGGATGTTTACAGAATTTGTCAATGTAGAGGCAATTATTCGGGATATTTATAGTGCTGAAAGAATTTTAAAGCATGAAAAATTGTCGATCCCAACTTCAGCACAACTGTTTGGGAAAAACCCGACTAGCTTCGCACAGGCAATTCCAAAAGTTTTAGATTTAGGATATTCCGGAATTGATATAAATATGGGATGTGGAGCCCGCAAAATAGTGACTAATGGAGAAGGAGCCGGACTGATTGAAAATTATGATTTATGCAAACAAATTATTGAAGGCTCATCTGAAGCGATTAATAAATGGATAAAAGAAAATGACCATGAACAATCCTCAATCAAATTCTCTGTCAAGACAAGACTTGGAATAAATTCCAATATCGGGGTAGAGTGGACAAAATTTTTAGATCAATTTAAGCTTGATTTTATAACAATTCATGGCAGAACTTATAAACAAGGCTACTCAGGGAGTTCAAACTGGGATAGAATTGCACAAATTGCCAATCTTGTCTCTACACCAATTATTGGAAATGGAGATATAACCAATATTACTGATGCACAGGAAAAGCTGCGTAAGCACAATCTTTACGGAGTAATGATCGGACGAAATTACCGCTCATTTTTTGCTGATATAAATGAAAAAACACCTCATAGAACTCGGCAGAAGCCTAAACCCGGGTCGGATTCGGATCCATTAACCTTCAATAGCGTAAGGAAAACAATGCTGGACTATCTGACTTTTCATGAAAATTTAATGGCAGAGTACTTTAAGTCTTCTGAAATCGCTTTTATATCTACACGCAAGGTTCTGCTGGGATTCATGAAAGGATGTAAAAACACTAAATCAATCAAGAACCAACTGATGAAAGCTGAATCATATGCTAAAGCTAAGTTAATGTTGGCTATGAGATTCAAAGATCAATAGAGCAATTGAATTTCGAATACTTTATACTAAACAATACCAATGAAAAAGGTCCTTATACACGCCTGTTGTGCAGATTGTTTGATTAAAATGATCGAAAGTCTGAAGCCCCAAAATTCTAAGCGGATTAACTTCGATATTTATTTCTACAATCCAAATATTCATCCACGATCCGAGTTTCTTGCGAGGCTTCAGGCTATAAAACAAGTAACCAAAGAGCGCGATTTAAAGATAATTATCGCTAACTGGAGCCCAAAAGAATACTTTAGTGCCGTAAAAACCAATTCAAACCCAGGCCGATGCAACATCTGCTGGACGCTGCGACTCAGCAAAACCGCCTCGTATGCTTCTGAGCACGGTTACAATGCTTTTACGACGACTCTTTTATCCAGTCATTATCAAAATACCGCACAAATCCTCAAAATCTGTAAAAATCTGGCTCGCAAATTCTCTCTCGAAATAATCGCTCCGACAGATCTCAAAAAAGATTTGTGCACTGGGGGCTTCTACAAGCAAAACTTCTGCGGTTGCTGTTACTCGCTGGTCGAGCGGTATCGAGAAAAGTTCAGCGAAGATCTCTGATCCCATATCCGTAATCCTTTTCAATATTGAAACCCAGTTTCTCGTAATATTTTCTGGTGCCGACTGCTGAAATTACTGCTATTTGCTTAACTTTTGCTTCACAAGCTTTCTTGCACGCTTTTTGGATAAGCTCGCTTCCTAACCCAATATGTTGGCTGGCACCCGTTTTTGATTTGCCTATCCCAACAGTTACACCGTATACATGCAATTCCCTAATCAAAGCTTTTGACTTAATTAAATTTTCATTATTATTAAGCAAACTCAATCTTAAAAAAGCAACCAATTTCCCATGATACGAGTAGCTCATGAAAACCTCTTTTGAAACAGAAGTTTTATATTCAATTTCCTCATATTTCAAATCTTCAATATCCTCGACTATCTCATCACGTATTTCCCGACACCGAATACACTGACATTCCATTGAATTTGCCCCCATGTAGTCGTGGATAAGTTGCCTGAGATTCGTTTTATCAACACCCGCACTTATATTTCCAGATGGAATATCACGAAAAAGCCTCGCAACACGGCAATACTTCGGAATATGTACTTTGCATCTTGCCAGGAGTCTTATCAGCCCTTTCTCACTATAGGGCGTGAATTTTGCGTTTTTATACAATTCTTCCAAACCAGTACCGGGAATAATTGAACAGGGATAAATCTTTAGCTCATCAGGCATTACTCGCGGATCATTAAATAATTTAATGAAATCTTCATAATCTCCCTCCGAAGTACTTCCATATAAATTACACATCCAGTGAATCTGAATCTTAAAGCCATTTTGCCTCAGAAGCTCTATTGCTTGATGCGAATCTTGCACTTTATGACCTCTGAAGTTTTTTTCTAATATCTCGTCATTGAGACTCTGAATCCCAAGTTGAACCTTTGTAATCCCAAATTTTCTGTATTGCTTAATACTCTCATAATTCACTTTATCAGGTCGAGTCTCAATTGACATACCAACACAGCGGGTTTTGCTAGTAGAATTTTGATCCTGAAGATCATTTAAGCTTATATCTCCTGTCGCCCGACCCTGACTATTAAATTCATTTAGCGCTTTAAATATATTGTTGATAAATTCCCTTCGATAACTCAATTCATAATCATCCCATGTGCCTCCGGAAATTATTACTTCAATTTTTGAAGTATCATGGCCGTTGGCACTTAGAGCTTTTAGGCGTGTAATTACCTGATCATAAGGGTCAAAATTTTGAGAAACAGCACGCTGAATTCCAGGCTCATCAAGCAAATAACTTTTGGGAGCATTTTTGCGTGTAGGGCAGAAAATACATTTGCCGCTGCAAAAATATGGTTTCGTGAAGACCGTAACCGGGCTGACGCCTGATATTGAGCGAACCGGCTTCAGCTTCAGGATTTTCATTAAATTGTCATTAACTTTAATCTTTTGTGACTCAATGTATCTTCGTATTTCGTTTTTAGATAAGAACCCGCCCTCCGGCAAGGGAAATTCTCGATAAATCCCTTTCCATGATATTTCTGACGTCTCAGGATTTAATGATTCAACAAATACTATAAACTTGTTAATGGTTTCCTCGTGTTTCATAACAAAATATTATACAATATTTCCTATGATAAAAAGCAAAACGGAGTATGAGAACAAAAAATTCAGCAATTACACGCTGGACAACAGGAAAATTTTATCTTCTATATTTATAAATTGCAAATTTACTGACAGCTCCCTTGTTGACACAACATTTGAGAAATGCACATTTGAAAATTGCATTTTCAAAGATTGCAATTTAACAGTAATTAAATTCCCCGAGACTTCTTTAGTCGAGTGCGAGTTTTTTAGCTCTAAACTGAGCGGAATTGACTGGAGCCAAGCTCGAAGCGAGCTTGGCCTTGAAGTCTTAGCCAAAAATTGCGATCTAAGCTACAGCACGTTCTTTCTAAATGATATCTCGAATTCCAAATTTATCGAATGCAAATTCCACGAAACCACTTTTGAAAAAGTTAAAATGTTAAGCGCATCATTTGGAAAGTGCGATTTCACGAAAGCCAGATTTCAAAACTGTACCATGGACAAAGCTGATCTCAGCTCGTCATATAACTTTTATTTTGATCCAAGCCAAAATAGCTGCAAAAAACTCAAAATGTCTCGAAGTGAAGCCTTAAATCTACTCAACGCTTTCGGAATTGAATATAGCAATTAGTCAGGCTCAATAGTTCTTCAGCAAATTTGACTGACCTCAAAAAAGTACGAAGCTATAACTCTTTGGACAGCACGTCTAACCACTCATCGTAAGTATCAAGAGGAGAGGGAGCATCATTGACCTCCAGAACTCCATCTTTATACGAAACTATTTTATTGCGATCAAGCTCAAATTCAATTGAGAGAGCTTCCCCGTTGTGGTTGATAGTTACAATATACTTCTCATCGCGCTTGCCTGGATGCTTCTCAACAAACATTTGATAGCCTTCATCATCAGTGTACCTGATGGTTTCCGGCAACTCGTATTGAATATTTAAGTCATGCCTTTTCACCGGAGAAGTTTCATATAGTCTACGATGATCAAACCAAATCACATTATCATAAACTTCTTTGTCAATCGATTTATCATAATATGAGACTGGTGTGTAAAAATTATAACTCTTAACAAAACCGTCACTTGAAATATATTGAGTCCCGGGAGGAGCCATAACGCGAACCCAGGCACGATATCTAAAATTCGAAGTCCCTGACAAAATCTCTTCTTCTGCAGGATCGTAAAACTTCTCATTAACCCATTCAACATTCAAGTCTTTTGTAATTGAGCCATCTTCAGCGATATTTATCGTCTGAGTAACTGTGTCATAAATGTAAACATTTGCCTTTAGAGCACAATTCTGAGCCTCATTCAAATGAAAATAATCACCTTCAAAATCCTTTTCTACACGACCGGCAAGCCCCATTTCATCAAAATACTTCATCTCGCTTGGATTCTTTGAGTAGAAAACCAAATTTTTCTCAAGAATTGTCTCAATCATAGTCTTTCCAAACTCGGGAAATTCACTCGAAGGCAATTCCGTAAATTTTTGCTTGGCAACAGTCGCAACTTCACCAATGGCATATTTTCTACTTGGATCTGTATTACCTTTTCTGATGCTTGTTCTGGAAAAAATTTCCATAGCCATATTATCCTCAGTAATTACCTGGCCATTAACTAGCTCCACTGGCTCCACAAGAGAAATCATATCACTCGCAAAAAAAGTATTCATTGAGACTATATAGTCATAGCCAGGGAATTTACCAGGATTATAGCGATTTGCAATATCATAGTAATCCTTAAACATATCAAGAGTCAGATGTACATCAGGAGAAACTCCGGCATCCTGTGCACGAAGCTCATGCCCTCCACAGCCCTCGAGCATTAATTGGAGCTGGCCGTATTCGTTGTGATAGCCGGGCATGCTGCCAATACTCCATAAATAAAGCTGCAAATCCCACATATCCACAGATTTGATCTCTCCAACAAGCTCACCTTTATCTATCGTTACAGTTGCAAATGCAGACAATAACCCGCCAGAAGCTCGAAGCTCCTTTTCATTCTGAAAAACAATCAAGTAAGTAGTCGGATGGTTTGCACCGAGCAAGTCAGGCAGGACCTCAAATGATTTCTTAAGCTCATCAGAAATTTGATTAAAATCATTTTCGAAATCTTTAGCCAAGAAAGCCTTTTCCTTAAGATTTCCGGGTAAGTTTTCCGGAATATACTCAGTATCGATTTTATCCAAAGTGTGTATTAAATCCAGAACGTCAGGTTCCAGGTCTTCATAAATCTGCCCAATCTCAGGAAGTGATGCAAATAATGCCTGCATTTTAAGATCTTCGGAATTTTCGTCTTGAGTATCATCAACTTTATATTCTAATGATTCCAGAACAGTTTTAAGCTCCGGCGTAGCTTTATTAATTAGATCACCTGCTTTTCCTGTAAATTCATCAAGAACCTGCAAATTATCGAAATAACCTTTAGCACCGGGAATTATCTTTAAGAATCGATAGCGGCGAAGATTTCCTGAAATTGAAGCTAAATCCTTTTCAATATTGTTCAATCGTTTATCAAGTTTACTAATATCTTTGTTGGCAACATCTTCAGAGATTAATGCAACTTGGTGCTGAATTGAATTGGCTCTAGCCCGTATAAGAAATAATGGGGAAACAAAATAATAGATCAAAAATAGCAAGGTAAAAATAATCCCGCCAAATATAGCGAGTTTCCTCTTTCTCTTGGGAGACAAATTTTTGATATTGGTTGAAATTGAAGAAAAAATCTGTTTGAGGTTCTTTTTAGGTTTCTTCTTTTTACTCTCGAAATCTTCAATTTTAAAATTGTCAATATCAGCTTCTGCAGGACTAGAATCCTTGACATTAAGGCTTTTCATGGCAGTCTTCTTTCTTAATTCAAATTAATATTATTAATATAAGGTATTCGAAATTCAAAAGTTATTGCTCTATTGATTTTTGAATTTTGTAACTCATATTATTTTATAACTGTAAACACTAAAACTCAATCTTACAAGATTGACAACAAAATTTCAAACTATTAAAGTGTTGCAATTTTATTACAGTAAGTGTAGAATATTGCCATAAGTTAACAACGCTACGCTATGAACTGGTCAATATTCGATATAGTTGGACCGGTAATGATTGGTCCCTCAAGCTCTCACACTTCCGGAGCTGTACGCTTAGGTCTCTTTGCCCGGTATTTAATTGGTGGCCTCCCCACAAAAGCCGATATCTATCTTCATGGGTCATATGCTCAAGTATATAAGGGACATGGAACAGATATAGCTCTCGTTGCAGGGCTGCTTGGACATAGTCCGGATGACGAAAATGCAATCAATTCACTTGAAGAAGCAAAAAAATTAAAACTACAGTACTCATTTCATTTAACTGACCTGGGAGCTGATTATCATCCCAATACAGCAAAATTTGAATTAAGGCGAGATGATGAGAAATTAGAGGTGATAGGGGAATCTATCGGAGCTGGAAATATTCAAATAGTAGAAATAAACAAGATTAGGACTAATTGTATCGACGGAAAATATCGCGCGATTATCGTTTCACAATTGGATAAACCTGGAATTATAGCAAGCGTCTCGGATATTCTGAGCACTAAGAAAATCAATATCGCACAAATGACAGTTTCACGAAATGGGAGAGGGAAAGAAGCATTATCAGTCCTAAATATTGATAACGGAGTATCTCAGGAAATAATGGAAGCTATAGAAAGAGTTCCCGCCGTAAATTGGGCTAAACTGCTGCCAAAATTGACTTAAAACTCAAGAGCAATGGAATACACAGAATTTAAATCTGCCTCGGAGCTTATAAAGATTTGTAAAGAGAAGAGGAAGGGGGTAGGTAAAATCGTTATTTCAAACAGTGCCAGTGATCTTGATACTACACAGAAAGAACTTAAAGCTGAAATGAAGAGCCGGATAACAATTATTCGAGAATCAATCCAGAAAGGACTTAAGATTTCAAAACGATCAAAAAGCGGGCTTTCCGGAGGCGATGCGAAAAAAATTGACTCCTACGCTAAGAAAAGCTATACAAAAGTCAGTAAAACCAATCCGCTTCTTGGAAAGACGCTGCTAAAAGCCATCAAATATTCCTTTGCCATTATGGAACAAAACGCTCGCTTTGGGCGAATTGTAGCACTTCCTACAGCAGGATCCGCAGGTACCGTACCGGGGGCGCTATTTGCTGCTGCAGATGACCTAAAGCTCTCAGACAGTAAATTAATTGATTCAATGTTTGTAGCCGGAGGCATCGGCATGATTACAGGTGAAAATGCCATGCTGGCAGGAGCTACAGGCGGATGTCAAGCAGAAGTAGGAACTGCAAGCGCGATGGCGGCCGGAGCCTTAACTTCAATGAGAGGCGGCAGCCCAAAACAGATTTTTGATGCTGCAGCGATTGCTTTAAAAGGTTTGCTTGGACTTGTATGTGATCCGATTGCAGGCTTAGTTGAATGTCCTTGCGTCAAGCGTAATTCAACCGCTATCTCAAACAGTTACATGGCTTCAGAGCTTGTTTTGGCCGGGGTTGAAAGTAACGTGAATTTTGACGAGGTTCTTGTTGCCATGAATAATGTTGCAAAATTGATGGCTCCTGAATTGAAGGAGACTGCCAGGGGGGGGTTAGCTATTTCTCAAACCGGGAAAGAGGTTGCAGAGCGGTTAGGTATTGGTAATTGATGTTTCGAAGGTCACATTTCAGATATGTTGTAATCTATTCTCAACATAGATAGAGGTCTTTGCTCACCTCGGCGAAATTTGTATTTCAAGGTATTGCGGGACCTGGAGTCGAACCAAGATTCACGGCTTCAAAGGCCGGTGTCCTACCAATTAGACGATCCCGCAAAGGCAATCGATTTATGATATTACAAACAGGATTATATCAAAATTGCCACAGCATTTAAATATCTGATAATTTTTGCTTAATAGTTACACCAAATCTCAAAGGAAGAAACTAGTACTTTATGCTTTGAAAAAGTACCATCAACTAAATCTGTGCTGATGTGCTGTAAATGCCGGGAAAAACTTGATCAACAGGCTAGATTTGATATCAAAATCATTATATCCCGGGGCATTGTGACGACAAGTTCGTCACCACATTTTCGCACTTAGGGCTTGTAATGACGCACCCCGCAGCAAGCTACGGGGTATCTCTTTTTTTATTTTTAAGGGTGCTTTCAAATAGTGTCATGACAAGTCCTTGTTAAACTAAACCACCAGTTAAGATAAAATACTGGATAAATAATTTGTAAGGTTTAGTTAAAATGGCAGCACGAAGAAAGTACAGCCCCAAAATGAAGGCAAACATAGTCTTCAAAGCAATACGCAG
>WJKH01000022.1 GCA_014729235.1 Candidatus Dojkabacteria bacterium
CATAAACGGCGAGTCCATAGCGGAAGATTCTGATAAACCAGCTCCAGTCCCATGAAAATTTAGTCCTGCCTGCGGCAAAAGGAAAAATATACACTCTCGCGATATATCTGAAATAAGTTGTGATGTACATAATTGTCATCATCAGCTCAACTAGCAAGACATATATATAGCTCAATTTGAATATAATAATTATGATAATTGACAGGACACGGAAAATTATAGCTGCAGTCTGTGTGTATGAAATCAAATGTGTAATATTTGTTGCTTCTAAAATCTTCTCGAGGAAGCCGTTCACAAGATATAAGAAGATATGAATTCCAAGAATTACATAAAAGCCGAGGGAAACTGACAGATTGAGAAATCGATTGATTGAGCCGCCTAGTAGAATTATTGTCACGCCATATACCAATCCCAAAACTGTGTAAACTAAAACTCCACGTGCTACTGTAATGTTTTGTTGATTTTTCTTCTGGCTGACGAGGGTTTTACTTAGACTTTCGATCAATCCCAGGCTGCCAAGTGCAGTTACAAAGCTGAGAATGGCTGTATAGTCGCCCAGCAGTCCGTATTTTTCAGGCCCTAGATATCTGACAAGGAAAAATCCGGCTATCATTCCAAGTACTGTGAAGATTGTCCTGGAAGCAATGTTTAAAGCCAGGTTTGATTCTACTTTCATTTTTCTGGTTTACAATAATTAATTTGAATTACTAAATAATTCTGCATGAAAAGGCGACTAGAACTTTCTACCATAACTTTGGGGCATTCGTCGCCACACTCGACACAGCTTAAACTTGCTGGCTGTCCGCGCTTTTCAACTGCAGTCTTCTTTCTTAATTCAAATTAATTTTCTTAAAATATGCTATTTGAAATGATCCTGCATGAAAAGGCGGCTAGAACTTTTTGCAATAACTTTGGGGCATTATTCCCTTGGCTCTCATTTGTCCAAATCGGCTTGCCTCCATTTTAATTCGTAAGAACATTTTAAACGTGCGCAGATAACTTTTAAAAAAGTGCCATACCGCAGTTCGCCGTTCATTATTTTCTAGAGCTAGACTTTTACACTGCCCTCGAGTCTCCATTTATTACTGCTCGTGCATAACAACCACTCACTCCTCATCAAGGTATCCTCATATTGTAACCATATTCACCCATTTGCACTTGATTAATTTTAATTCGTAAAAACATTTTAAACGTGCGCAGATAACTTTTAAAAAAGTGCCAAACCGTAATCCGCCGTTTTTTGTTTTCGAGAAATAAAATTAATCAAGCCCTAATTTCTCAAACGCATTTTTAGTATTCTTATGGACAATTTTACCATACTTTTCTTCATCATAAATCGGAATTGTAAAGTGAAAAGTCGTCCCGACACCAACTTCACTGTCTACCCAAATCTTCCCGCCATGAGCCCTCACTAATTCAAAGGTAACATACAAGCCAAGACCTGTACCGCCGGGACGAACAATGCTCAGGTCCAGCTGCTCACTGACTTTGCTTTTTCCATCCTTATCCTTGACTTCAACTTTTTTGGATTTGATCTGAGCTTCTTCTTTCTCGTTTAAGTACTGGCCAACCCTGTAGAACTTTTCTCCAAGTCGTGCAATATCTTCTTCGGGAATTCCAACACCTGTATCTGAAATTGATATTTGTGCAAAATCGTCTTCAACCCTTTTCACATCTACCTGAACCTTTCCTTCGCTAGTATATTTAACAGCATTACTTAAGAGGTTATCAACAATTTGCTGCAGTCGTGTAGAGTCAGCATAAACGTAATCTATATCGTCTGCTTTGTTGTACACAAGGTCTATTCCCTTTGATTTAGCGTTTTTCTCCTGTCCCGCAAATCCCAGATCAAAAATGTTATCCAAATCTACTGCTTCTCTAGCCAGTGACAGTCTTTCTCCTTCAATTTTCGCAGAGGTGAGAAGTGCATTTATGAGTTTAATTTGGTTTTCAGTAGAATCTACTATTCTGCTTATGCTTTTGTTAATTGTTTTGTAGATGCCTTTTTCTTTCGCCGGTACTTTTAACTTTTCCTTAACGCTTTTTAGCAGGTCCGCATTGATTTTAATTACTGATGCCGGCGTTCGAAGTTCATGTCCCATAATGTCGATCATGTCTTGTTCTTTTTGGCGGGCATCTTCCAGCTGTTCAACTTTTTGTCTCAATTCCTGTGTTGCATCGTCAATTTTTTCCTGTAGGTTTGTGTTAAAATTTTGCACTTCAAGATGTAATAAAGCTCGACTCAAGGCAACTGAAGCACTACTCATAAGGGAAGTAAGAAGTTCCACATCTTCAACTTT
Source organism: Candidatus Dojkabacteria bacterium (assembly GCA_014729235.1). Lineage (GTDB taxonomy): Bacteria > Patescibacteriota > Dojkabacteria > SC72 > WJKH01 > WJKH01. The sequence goes on from WJKH01000022.1 coordinate 2,301, forward strand.
GTAACTGAACTTCATACTCTTGGAGTCTCCAATGAAAAACAAGCCATTATTTCCAACCAATTTATTCAATGGAATTATAACTTGGAGATGATTAGCGCGCATATACTCAACCAAGTTAAACATCATTTGAGTACTTTTATCTCCAGGAAGTCCAAAGCCCTTCTTTAACTTAAACTCGAGCTCGTTCCGGATAATAATCTCATTTGCATCAACAGCCCTCTCCCAATAATAGTATATGAGTTCTAACGAATCGATACTTATATCTTCAAGCAAATTACCTTGCTGATAGATAATTCTATTTATATTCGTGTTAGTAATAATCAACTGAAACCTTGTTACATCAAATACTGAAGACAGCGTCTTGGAAAGGACCCCAAATATTCTGTCCATACTAAGCTCAGTTGAGCTTTGTTTGATAAAATTCTTTGTTATTGAGCTTATATAATTTTTTTCAGAGTATAACAACTGAGATAACTTCTCATCAATATACGGGATCAAAATGGATAAGAGAAGAGCAAGTATGAAATTTCTTAGTGCATACCCATCATAACTTAATAAAAAATTGCTAGCAGAAATAATAACAACTATAACTAAGAGCTGTATGATTGTTTTAACTAGAATTTTAACAATACTTCTGATATGAATAAACCTCGTTTGAGTTATTCCATAACCGACTATTATATGCATAATTATCAAGAAATAGGGTCCGAGCCAAATGTATTGATAATAGCCTAACATCGGAAGTAGAACATTCGTAGGAATAGTCCCTAACGCTGGAAAAATTGCTCCAATAATCGTAAACTTAACCTGCTCTTTCTCCAGGCCTTTCAGCTTCCTCATCTCAGCTAACATCCTAATCTCTCCAGAAATCATTACGTATCCAAGCCATACTGCCCATACAAAATACATTACCCCAAGTTCAATTGAATTACCTTTACTATTCACAATAACATCTTTGATAAAGGTATTTGTAAAGTAAAGAGAATAAACTAAAACTGGGGCAAGTCCATATATGAAAATTTTACTGGTAAACTTCATTTCACGTCGTCGTGGATACGAGTGGGCAAAGGCAAAAAAGAGAATGCCAATAGCAATCGATCCCAAATAAATAATTCTATCCCAGAATAATGCAGAACTAACCGTCGTACTTTCTCTAAAGAAGGCAATAGATAATGCCCATACAGGCCCAGATATAAAAATGAGAATTATATATATGATTGAGGATCTTCGAATTTTCCCCCTTGTCGCTATATACACGCCAGCCAGAATTGAAACCAGACCAAACAGTGAAACCAATAGGTTTTCTGGGTTCATATTTACAACCCAAGTTAATAGTTCATTCATTATCAATAGTATTGGTAAACCAAACCGTTTCAATATAAGGATGTTCTTTTAAGTAGATCTCTCTAAATTGAAGAGGAATTTTTTTAACTATGTATGGGACAGGAAGAACGTCAAATTTTGATAAGGTATAGTAATCAGATGCTCTAGCACGAACCCAATCGCTCAATAATTTTTGAGATTCAACTGATCTGTTTAATTCGTTTAGGTAACTTTGGAAAACTTTGGGATATCGAAACAATAAATAATGCAGAAAATCAAGAAACTTGGATGACAAAACACCTTGCATCTTTGTAATACTCCCATTCAATATATACGTGCCAGCAAGTTTAGGGTTCCGTTGAATTCTTCTGTAATTTCCACCGAAAATCACATTCCTAACTACAGTCCCTTGATCCAAACCTAAAACTAAATCTGAAGTCAACGAATCAATAATTATGCTCGCAGATTTGCATAACGTTCTTTTAGCTTTTCTCAATAAATCTAGTTGTGAACTGTATGGTAAATAAGTAATTCCGTGACTTGAGTAGAGACCCGAAAGAGCTCGTGATGGGACCTGGCTTATTATATCCTGATAATCCGATAAACAAAGAATTACCTGATATCTCTGATCCTCAAACAAACTTTTATCAACCTCATTAACAACACAGAATGGAATATTATAGAAGCTCAACAATTGTGCCGCACAGGATATTGAGTGAATTGATTTATCAACAGTAATTACCTTGTATTTGTTACCATAATAGTCAGATAAGTATTTATTTAATATTACCGTGGACCAACCCGCACCGCATCCCAGCTCTAATATCGTGACATCTTGCAGAGGAGAAACTTTCTTTAAACCTTCTTCAACTAGTATTTTGGTGCTGGTAACTATAGTCCCGAGAGCAGCTGGATTAAATCCCTTAGAGATCAAGTTTCGAATAAGATTGTAGTTCCACTTTTCATTAGGATCATCCTTCATTTGGAATTCACGCGCAATATCACGTGAGATATCTGCTACCCTAAAGTAAAAGGAATCAAACAGTTTGATCGGGAAGTAGGGAATATTGGACTCCTTGAATAAAGCCCTAAACTTACTTTCAATTGGCCCGCTATCAATGAAATCAGAAAAAGTTTGACTTCTATCAAAAATATATTTCTTCATGCATAGAAGTATATTCTTTATTTAAAAGTTTTTCAAATGCTTTCATGAATACCTAATATTTCATTCTTTAAATAGGGTAATACTAGATAAATAACCAGGTTGGTCTGCTTCTATCTGTGACTGTGCAAAACCCATTCCATCGAATTCCTTAACGATTCTACTAATAACTTCTGCCGGTGAATGCGAATCTTCAACTAAACATCTTTGGGCAGCTGCAGACGCAGACAATGCTTTAATATATCTCCGGAAGCTAGCTAAATCATGATATAAAAGCTTCCTTAGAAAATCGACAAATCTAACAGCTGCCTCTCCATACATCGCTTTTACTATACGTTCGGAACCGTTATGTACGAGCCGCAAATCCCCCCCATTTTTCCTAATCCTTGCGTCATAATTCGGTCTACAGATAATTTGAGCGATTAAATCAAGTTTATCAAGGTCTACCAAGTATCTAGTAGTTTCACTAGACCCAGACCTTAGGGTATCAATGCTAAATCTCCCTTCATTCACAAGGGTAGTATTAACATCGGTTAACAAAATTGGCATAGATTCCGCAGAAACATATTCAATTCCGTGGTTTGAATACGCAAATTCAAAGAATCCCTCTGGGAAATTTCTCAAGGCTCTTGAGAAATCATTCCAAACCAGTGTTATCGAAGGGGGATTATCCGTTTGACATTCAACGATAACCTCACTTGTTCCATCTTGTCTGTATCTTATCACTTCAAAAGGAATTTCAAGACTCTCTAATTGGTAATATGCTGCAGATATCGCCCACGATGACATATCAACAGATGTTATGTGCAAAGATTGCCCATTACTCAAAACTCCTCTAATTTCTTGATAATTTTGAACAAGGGCCCATGCTGCTCCAGTTCCAAGTTCAAGAACCTCAACAGGATCATTCCGATCAGGAGAGATAGAATTCTCGACGTGTGCTGCGTTACGTTCAGCTACTTTTGCAATATCAAATAAAACAGCGTAATTTAAACCTTTATAAAGCATACTTGCCATATGAGAAGCAGACCATTCATCTTTATTATCTTCAGTGCGAGATCCAAAGATTTTATTCCGTAAGTAAGGAAGGCTATTAATAGCGGATTGGAGATAATCGGGAGAAACGTATGGCAAATGAGTATCACCATAAACTTTTTGGAATGCATCATGTAAAAAGGGGCCCTCTAAGCTTAAAGGTCCTATAACATCTTCTACAAACCAATCGGGTCTTTCTGATGGGGAAGCAGCTTGTCTCCTGTCAGTGTCATAGTTAAGAGCTGTTTGTTGATTTACCGCCATACAATAAATTTTTTAAAAATTTAATCCCTAATAGGCAGCTTCATACGCCACATTATATCACTTTGTTAACGCTACTTCAACATAATTCTACTTGAACTTAGTCTTTTTAGGAGGCATTATCGAGTGTCATCCAATAAGTATTGGAAAATCTGTTATCTGGCCTTTACATTTCCCCCGTTCCTACCCCCCAAGTAAAAAACAAACCAACCCAAATGCTATAATAACCAACAATGAAAATAATAAACCAAATAATACTGGCAATAGTACAAGCAACCACAGAACTACTACCAATCTCCAGCACAGGACACCTACTACTCGCAAGCCAAATACTCAAAAACCCCATAGACCAGCACTACCTAAGCTACCTGCACTTTTGGACGGCATTAGCATTACTGACCTACTACAGCCCCAAAATATTGAAAAATCTAAAAAGTGCTGCCGGCAGGAAATTATTGATTAACATCGGACTGGCAACTCTGATACCAGCTGCAGCAGGAGCAATCCTGGCGGATAAGATTGAAGCAATCTTCTATAACCCGGTTTCAATTGCGCTAGCACTCTCATGCTGGGGAATTGTAATGATATTTGTATTCAGCAAGCACAAATCAAAAAATACAGCCGCTTTAAACGACAAAACAGACAAGGATGAAACCGAAAATGAGATGACGCAGAAAGATCCAAAAAATAGTGCAATGAAAATATCAGAAACTGGCAGTAATCATCAGGCGAAATTTAGCCATGACACTCAGACCGACAACAAAAGCTTAAGCGAGCTGAGTCTCAAGAAAATTCTGCTTATCGGGGCAAGTCAGATTCTTGCCATGATCCCGGGGACTTCACGTTCCGGGGTAACTTTGATTAGCAGTTCTCTACTGGGGCTAGATTGGCGGTCGGCTTTGGATCTGTCGTTTTTGCTTGCTATTCCAATTACTCTTGGAGCTTTTTTAAAGGCCCTGGTTTTTGACTTTAGTCAGGTGAAGGTTTATTTTTCCGGAGGGTATATATTGAGTGGTATAATATGTTTCGGATTATGTGTTCTGGTACTTTACCTTATGCGAAGAATTAAATCCGGAGGCAGTATGTTGTTTTTCGCTGTTTATAGGATATTAATTGGGATTGTAATTTTATTAACAATAGGTGTAGACTGAATATTTGCTTTAATTAATCGTGAAAACATGAATAAACACAAAAATAATGATCAGCTCATAGAGGCAGCATTTAAAAAACTTGCAAAAGATTTCGACACAATAACACCTACGTCAGTTAATGATTTGAAACCTTTTAGGGCATTCTTTTCAAAGGAACAAATCCAGACTTATGGCAATTCATGGTCTTATATTATCCAAGGCGTAAACAAGACTGGACCCAACAACCTAGGCTATAAGTATTTTGATGGAGAAAACATTTCCATCTTCTCGATCTATCCAAAGGTTGAAGCACCTCATGAGCCTGTTGTATATTGGATCAGACCAATGGGACCAAAAGTCATCGAGAAAATTGACGAGATCTCCACAACGATTTTAAAAGATTTTAAAATTCCATCCTATCAAAAAAAAATCACACCGCTACAGTTTTATCGTGCACAAGAACTTGGCTGGAATGACGTTTACAGCTTTAAATGGCATTCAGAATCTCCAATGGAAGATGACACTTACCCGGAAATCATTCTAGACCGTCAAAAAACATTGGAAATTGTTAATTCATCTACACGGGCACACCAAATCTCACGAATCAAGATGAAAATCGACGATTACTTGTCTAAACACACAATTAGTATATCGGATAAAAACTTCGAGGAAACTGCATGGAAAATCACCAATGACTTCTTTGAAAATAAAGCAAAAAATAAAAATCTTTCTATCCCGGAAGATTATCATAATATGATATACAACAATCCGAAGAGACCCGAGATATCAAAAGTAATTGTCGAAGTTGACGGCACTCCTCAAGGCTACATAATAACAGAACGGCTTAAAGACACGACAAATATCCATGCCAGCATTGCGCATCGAGATCTTTTTAAATACCTTCCGGATTATTGCACAATCCACGTTTTGGAAAATTCAACAACTCAGTATATCAACACTGGAGGATCAGAAGATCTCGACAGGCACTTATTTGAAATCAAGTACCTGCCAATTAAAATGAATCAGATGTTCTGGGCTACAAATGCTTCCAAGCTCTAAATCATGCTCCAAACGAAATCAAATATTTCCTTCGAGTGAGTGTATAACGCATAACTATCGAGCATAACTCCGCTCGGTTCATCTTCCGCACTGATGATAGCCAGCTTTTTATCGAAAATGATGTAGTCAACGGTCTTAATATCCACATCATCAGGGAAAAATTTGAAAAAATAGCGACTATTATCGAGATCGGAAGAATACCCTTCAAAAACCTCATCCTTTGAACTCAGAATCTCCCACATTTTCATCTCAGGGTTACTCTTGTGTGCAGCACTGAACTTTTCCAAATTTTCCGGAAAGAACTTAAACACTTCAGTGGCATTCAAATACGAACGCACTTCATTTGCCAGAAGCACCTCATCGTAAATATTCCCTACCTCCTCACGCCCCTTGTAATACTTAATCTCAATCTCAGAAGACTGGGAAACACCATCAGCCATCTTCGACAACCCACTAATAATACCGGGCATCCCCTCCAAAGCCTTATCAACCTTCAGCTTCCGCTGCTTTAGAATCAACTCAAACTTTTCAGGCGGTTCAGCAACAACAACCCTTCGTTTACTGTTAGGCTTCTTTGTCTGCGTGACCAAACCATACTTAATTAAATCTTCTACATTAATATGAGTAGTCGCACGATTAATACCAGTGAACTTGGCAATTTCCATAATTGTAGAAGGCCCTCTCTTCAAAAGCCCAATGTAGAGCTGGGCCTCAGTATCTGACAAATCAAATTGATCAGTCAGAAACGTAATCAACTCGTCAGTTTTATTCATAAAATGTTATGTTATTAGAATTAAACACCTACATTCTAACAACTGCGACACACTTTGACAAGTCTTGTAAGATAGGCTTTTCTCACTACCCCTCTTGTTAGGACCCACTTACAGAAAGAATGTTATTTTCCCATCACAACAATTCTTGACATCGTGATATTAATCCTTTTAAATATTAGTAATTTGAGATATGATTGGATTAGATGAAACACTTACCAAATAAAAAACGGGACTACACAAACATCCCAACTACAAGTGTGCAAGTTACCAATTCCAGCACGGAAGTTGAATCATACTGGAAAAAACTTCTTAAGTGCCTCCCCTCTGAACTCCGCGATGAGGCCGTAGAAAAGGGATTTAAACTCAGTCTCTTTGCCGAAGATCAAACCGCACAATACTTTATTCTTCAGATTCCTAACGCTACCCGCCAGTTAAAGGAAGATTTTGAAGCTCTAATGCCATATCTGATGATCTGTGGTGAATAGCCTTTCCGGGGATTACGTATCAACTAGAGAGATTAGAGACTGTTGATTAAATCCAGGCCAGTCATAGCAGCAGGTTTATCAATTCCCAAAACCCCTAAAACTGATGGAGTAACATCAGCTAGAATCCCAGTGGCATCCTTTGCCCAGTCGCCAAAACCAACTTTTTGAATTTTATCACCTGGCGAAGCGTTTAATTCATCCTGGCTTTTCACATAAATAAAAGGGACAGGATTATTTGTATGTGCAGTATCTACTTTGTGTGTCACACGATCAATCATTGTTTCACAGTTCCCATGATCCCCAACAACTACTAAGCCCCCGCCGGTCTCAATAACTTTTCTGCAAATTTTCTCAACATGTTGGTCAGCACTTTCTACAGCTTTAATCGTAGCCTCTAGATTTCCTGTGTGACCGACCATATCCGGGTTTGCAAAATTAATTACAAAAAGCGAATAATTATTGTCTTCCAGATTATTAAGTTCATATAGCACCTGATCCGTAATAACTGAGTTACTCATATCAGGTACTTTTGAGTAGTCAAAAACCTTTGGTGAAGGAATTTGGTAAAACTTCTCTCCCTTGTGTTCATCTTCAATACCTCCGTTAAAAAAGTATGTAACATGGGCATATTTTTCGGTCTCACTAATGTGAAGCTGCTTAAGACCTCTATCTGAAACAGTATTTGCCATAGTTTCGGAAATTTTTCGCGGTGGAAAAAGAATCTGCGTTTCTAAATCATCCTCATAACCGGTCATCGTTACAAAATATAAATTTCTCGGAAAATCTATCCGCTCAAAATGATCAAATTTATCTAATACAAATGCTTTTGTAATCTGGCGAGCACGGTCTTCGCGATAATTGTAAAAAAACAGAATGTCATTTGATTTTATAGGACCTACAGGATTTCCAGACTTATCAACTAAAGTCGTAGGCACAAACACCTGGTCATTTTCACCCTGCTTATATGCATCCTGCAGCAGCTTAAATACATCGCTTGCCTGCCGCTTTCCATGACCAACCATACACTCATAAGCCAGTTGCGTTCTCTCCCAGCGAGTATCTCTGTCCATTGAATAAAATCTACCTGAAATAGATGCTAGACGACCTATCCCCAATTTCTTAATTTTCTCTATAAGCTTACTCACATAATAATAGCCATCAGTCAACCCTGTGTCGCGCCCGTCTAAAATAACATGAATAAATGGATCAATTTTCTGTTTCTTGCAGATCTCAAGCATATTAAATAGATGCTTGATATGTCCATGCACACCACCTGCACTCAAGATACCCATTATGTGGTACATATTTCCATTTTGTCTCGCGTATTCAAATGATTTTACAAGCTTGGGTAGTTTCTGAAACGTGCCTTTATTCATCGCTTCGTTAATTCGCGGCAGCGATTGCTGAACCACTCTACCCGTCCCGAGATTAAGATGGCCAACCTCTGAGTTGCCCGGCTCACTTGGTGGCAAACCCACATAAGTCCCTGAAGCATTTATTAATGTTGAAAAGCCTTTCGACCAAATTGTATCTAAGAAAGGCGTATTAGCCTTGATTACAGCGTTTCCCAGAGTATCGGGATGGATACCAAATCCATCTAAGACCAGTAATACAGCAAAGTCTTTAGCGTTTTCTTCTCTGGTTTTAATTAGGATATTATTCGTCCCATTCACGGGATCTTGCTTTTTTTTGAAAAATCCAAACATTCAGGGCAATTGTGCTAAAATGATATGACAGATTTTATATTAGAGTATACTACACCATAATGGCTGAACTTAGCAAAGATAAAATTACAGATTTAAAGGATAAGATCCAAGCCGTGGTCGATGATTTAATGATACCTGAACAGGAAAGTCGCCTGGGAGAGCTAAAGACTGAGACTCTTGAGCCTGATTTTTGGAGCAACAATAAGCGTGCAGCCAGGATTATGTCTGAGATTGATGGGATTAGTGAAGACATTTCAACAGCAAAAGACCTTATCAATTCGATTACGACACTGGAGGAGCTGTTTGACATTGCTACAGATGCTGAGAAAATTAAATTTCAAGAAGATTACGGCTCAATCAAGTCGAAGTTTGAAAAATTCAGGCAAATTCAGTTTCTCTCAGGAAAATATGATAAATCTGACGCTATCATGTCTATTCACGCAGGTCAGGGAGGCACAGAAGCTCAAGACTGGGCGGAAATGCTGCTGCGTATGTACACGCGTTATGCAGAATCCAAAGGATGGCAGGTTGAAATCGATCATATTGTGCAAGGCAATGAAGCCGGAATATCAACAGTCACTATTATAATTACCGGCAGATTTGCATTTGGCCTTTTGAAAAATGAGAAAGGTACTCACCGATTGGTCCGGCTGTCTCCTTTTAACGCCCAAAATCTCCGACAAACTTCATTTGCAGGGGTTGAAGTTATCCCGGTTATTGAAGATGATGACGAAGAGATCGTAATTCCGGACAGCAAAATTGAATTTAAAGCTACAAGGGCAGGAGGTCCCGGCGGACAGGGAGTTAACAAAACCTCCTCAGCAGTACAAATCAAACATATTCCGACCGGCATAACAGTTCACAGTTCCGAACGCAGAAGCCAGGCACAAAATCGTGAATCTGCAATGAAAATCCTGAGGGCCAAACTATGGGAGATTGAAGAGGAAAAACGTGATAAAGAATTAAGCAAGATTAAAGGACAGCATAAGCAAGCAAGCTGGGGAAATCAAATCCGCAATTACATCCTCCATCCGTACAAACTAGTAAAGGATTTACGAACAGGTGTTGAATCTAGTGATCCAGATGCTATACTAGATGGAGATCTGGACGAATTTATAAATGCAGGTCTTCGGATTTAATATTTTTTGAAAAACTGTCATGATAAAATTTAGCAACGTTAAAAAAGTATACAAGGATAAGATTATTGCGCTTGAAGAGGTTAATTTCGATATCACGCCCGGTGAATTTTGCTTTATTGTCGGACCATCCGGAGCCGGAAAATCCACTATCGTCCGCCTGCTTGTCCGCCAGGAAATGCCAACGCAAGGGGAAATTTTATTTGAATCAATTGATATCACCAAGATCCCAAGAAAGCTTATCTCACTATATAGGCAACAGCTGGGGATTGTTTTCCAGGACATAAAGTTGCTTCCTTCCAAGACCGTCGAAGAGAACATTAACTTTGCGCTTGAAATAATCAACACCCCCAAGGAAGAAGTTAACGAATTGACAAAGTATCTACTTGAAACTGTTAAATTAGATAACAAGGGAGACCTTTTTCCAGACGCATTATCCGGAGGTGAAAAACAACGAGCAGCTATTGCTCGTGCGCTGGCCAATGATCCAAAAGTCCTAATCGCCGATGAGCCAACCGGAAACCTGGATCCCACCACAGCCAATGAGATTCTCGATGTTCTGCAGGCTATAAATAATGCAGGGACCACAGTTATGGTCGTAACACACGACAAATATATTGTTGATAAAATGCAGACAAGAGTTATCCATATGGATGGCGGCAAGATAGTATCTGACGCTCAAGGCGGCTATGATATCTCCAGTTTGCCGGGAAATGACTCAACTGCCAAACCAAAAGCTAACGATAAAAAGTCTGAGGTAACTGAGACCGATGATGACCTTAAAAAGCTCAAAAAACTTATGAAAAATGATTAAATTTATTACTGTCCGATCATGGGTGAATTTGCCAATATAATCAATACAACAAAAGGCAATATCAGGCAGAACCGCTGGATGTCGCTTTCAACAATTATTGTTATTTCCATCGTCTTTACTATAACGAGTTTTTTTATAGGAGCCGCTGTAATCAGTTCACGTGCCGTCTCATATTACGAGAAAAAGGCGCAGATTATGATCTACTTTACTCCCGGCACACCTGAAGAAACTATCCTCTCAACAAAAGAAAGGCTTTTTGACAATACAAAGGTTGAAGCAATCGAGTACGTGTCTGAGCAGGATGCGATTGAGATCTTCGCAGAGGACTTCTCAGAGGAGGAAGATCTGGTAGAAACTATCACGGTTGGAACTCTTCCGGCCAGTCTTGAAATTCGAGCTAAATCAGCGAGCGACCTCGACGATATAATGGAAGTTGTGACTGTTGAAAAAGAAAGCAACACCTATATCGAAGATATCTGGTATTTCGAAGATGTTGTCCAGAAATTGAAAACCCTATCCTCTATTATTCATTATGGCGGCATAGCTCTTGTTGCTTCCCTGGGCATAATTACTTTCACATTGATCATAATTACCATAGGATTTAACATTATGGCTCACAGCGATGAAATCGAGATAATGCATCTTGTCGGCGGGACAGATGCTTATATCAAAACTCCCTACATAATTGAAGGCTCACTCTACGGATTGATCGGTGGGCTAATTTCATCAATTGTGCTGCTTGTTCCATGGTATATGGCAGTGTATTTTGCAAGAGGGACTGACTTCTACTTCTGGCTAAATCAGCAGCTCATAGACTTCAAGCTTGCTTTCCTTCAGGAACTGGATCCTTTTTTCATAGGTGCCTTTGTTGGGGTTCAAATTTTGATTGGAATTTTTCTCGGTGCAGTAGGCAGTACACTTGCAGTTATGAAATATCTAAATCTAAAAGATGAAGATTAAAGAAGTTTCATGAATATTTCCATGTGGATCCGTAAAACTATCAATAGAAGGTTCGCGGCAAAGGTTATTTTGCTTCTGTTTTGTGCAGTACTGATTTTTACAGCAGTGCTGCTTATCAGATCCAACAATACAAAGAACAATTTAAATGGCGTGAATTTTATACCTCACGCGTTCGCTGAAGATATCACATGCCCCGAGACAATGAGTGATCAGGAGTGCCTGGAATATTTAAACGACAAATCCCAGCAAATACAAACTGAGCGAAAGGATATTGAGCAAAAACTTGATGAGGAAATGTATAAGCAGCTCGGAATAACCCAGAAGATTAATTATCTGAATAAGGAAATTCTTGCTCGCGAGTCAAAAATTAGAGAAATTGAAATCGAACTCGAAGCTAAAAATGTCGAAATTCGAATAATCACCAAAGAAATCAATGAATTGCAAACCAGGATAGACACTCTTACACAGGAAATTACAAATTTAGATGCCGAAATCAGCCGCCGCTTGACCAAATCCTATAAATACAACTATCTATCCCCTGTAGAAATGCTCTTTTCATCGGAGGATGTTGATACCGTCATGCGCAAGCTTAAATACCTTGCCGAGCTTCGAAAAAAGGATCACTTAATGCTTTTGCAGCTTCAGGAAAAGAATCAAACTCTCGCAGCAGAAGAAGACATTTTGGTTCACAAGCAGCGCGAAATTCAAGAGAAGCGCGACGAAATCAAGGTTCAAAAGCGCCAACTTAGCAATGAAAAGGCCATGCTAGCAGGACAAAGAGAAGAACAGCAGGAGTTAATGGCAGAGTCTCAGCGGCTTCAAGAAGAGTATGAAAATAAAATTGCCAAGCTAAAAGCCCGCCAAAATGAAGTTGATACCCAGGCAATAACAATGATGATGGAGATGTTTCATCGCGGTCAGCTCGGAGATGGAACTCCTGTCAGCCAGGGTCAAATAGTTGGATTTCAAGGTCATACGGGATGTGCGTATGGTTCACACTTGCACTTTGGGATTTATTCAAGTGATAGCAGTAAATGGTGGGTTTCAGATATAAACCCCTATGACGGCCATCTTTCAAGCAGTGGTGGTTATCTAGTCAGCAATAAAGCAACATCACCTCAAAACAGTGCGTACATTACTCAGAGTTTCCATCAGGGATACGCAATTGATACAGTAAGTATGACTGATGGTAATCAACTTCATAGCGAATACGGTGGTTGTTGGGACGATGATGCTACTGAAAATCAGTGCTACTATATCAGCAAAGGAGAATTATCGTGTGACTCAGGATTTGAGGGCTGGCTTTCGCTGCGAGGTGAAGGTGCTCCTATTTTCGCTATTTATGGTGGGAAGGTTTATTACGATAGTAGCTCGGATATTTATGGCGGAAAGATGGCTTTGGTTGATCATGAGAATGGGATGATTTCGATCTATGTACATCTTCGTTAGACAAGTTGTCACACAATAGAACTTCGGATCAAATATAGGACTGTTTCACACCTGCACTTTTCTCAGACTATCGCTCTTCTCAAGAATGCTAGTCATATATATAGGCCTAGCATGAATTATTAAGATTTAATAATCTGAAGGTTAAATCTTATCAAACAGGCGAAAGGGGCAATTTTCGGATTTCATAATGTTTTAAGGACTTTTTAATGTTTGCTCGCTAAAATGTTGAGCATGAGTTGGCCTATTACTAAAAAATTTAGGGCTGCGGTGCTGATTATCACGCTGCTGACGGTTGCGAGCTTGGAAATACAGGCGGTAGAAAGCAAAGCGCTCATAAGCGAGGTTATGATGAATCCGGGCGGAGCTGATACAGGCTATGAGTGGATAGAGCTCTATAACAATTCAGACAGTCAGATAGATATCAAAGGGCTGAAAGTTGAAGTAGCGGGCAGCAGCTTTGAGAAGAAGGCTGAAATCGAGGAAAGTCTGAAGATTGGGGCCAACTCGCTTCTCTTAATATGCGAGCAAAATGTTGAAAATTGCGACTATTATGTTGATAAGATTGGGATGCAAAACGGCGGGAGTGCTACAGATGGAGTGAGAATTTTACAGACGGAGTTGGGAATTATTGATACTGTGCTATACGATACCCCGAATTCAAATAAATTACAGAATGATGATGGAGAGATAGCTGTTGACGCGAATTGTCTCGAAATCCCTTCTAGTCAAAATTATTCGATAGCTCGGAGTTCATGGGCTGACACCGATAATTCAAAAAACGATTTTGAAGTATTTGAAATTCCTACTCCGGGGGAGGAAAATCAACGTATCGATCTAAACAAGACGGCAATAATATCGGAAGTAAGCAGTGCAGAAAATTTCATCGAAATCAGGGTAGTTGAACATGATGTTGATTTGTCGGAGTGGAAAGTCAAAATTGATGATAAGGTAGTGATTCTGGAAGTTCAGAGTGATTATATTATAATTGAGGCGGAAATTGTAGACAACAGCTGCGTAAGCATAATTACAGAATCCGAAGCTGAGATTGATAAGATGTGCATGGACGATTTCCCAAATATTGGAAGTAAGTGTCGGATTGATAACAGTAGTACTGAGGAACCATTCAGTCTGTGTACTCCTACGCGAGGCTCGCCAAATGTGGACTATGAAGCGCACCTGCAGACTTTTGAGAATATACCGAATTTCACACCTGGAGAACGATTTTATGATGTACGGTTTTGTAGTTATTATTGCGAATCAGAGAAGTGTATAGTAATTGATCAAACCGCCGGCTTCAGAATCGCGGATAAACATAGTTTGCTTAGCAGCGGGAAATGCTACATTGGGATTGCTCGGCTTGATGGGGCAGATTTGTCGATTCAATATCTTCTCGCGGAAATTGATGATTTCACGATCAAGCCTATAAAACTTGATCCTAATAAATCACATGAGCTTAGAATTGTAACTTCCGAGATGCTGAGATCTTCAGAAGATCAATCAAGTTATTTTATGCGAATTAATCCTGATGATAGCAATTTCTATGCCTTGAAAAAAGATTTAGCAGGGGAAATTCATTCCTCTACTCTATACCAGATTACCGGAATTTTGCATCCCTATAGCCAGCATCCAGACGGAACTTCGAAATTTGAGATTTTGCCTGTCGAGATAAAGAGAGTTAGAAGTCTGGCTGCAAATTCTGATTCGTTGTCGAATTCCGGAGAAGATTTAGGGCAACGGTTACTCAACTTTTCATGGGCCGGATTACTGGTTATATGTTTATGTCGACTTGTGACTTATAGAATATTTTGATAAACTCTTTGGAGCTTACTACTTAAATTTATAAATTAACCTTAATGGCTAAAAAAAGTAAAAAAGCGAAGAGTATAAAGATTAATGTTGCACCGTTCAAGGATCTTTTCAAAAACTTTAAGAAATCGAAGTTTTACAAGAGTGTTAGCGAGAAGCTTAGCAAAAAAGACGTGAAAAGTTCTATTATATGGGCTGTAGTATTTATCGTAACACTGATCGTTATGGATTACGCTTTTCAGTACTATAATAATGACTACACGGCCGTAGTTGTTAACGGAGAGAGGGTTTCACGCTCCAAGTATCTTGATAAAGTTAATCAAGAAGCCGGTGCTGCTGTTTCAGAACTTTTAATCAAAGAGATTTTAATCCGGCAGGAAGCAGAAAAATACGGGATCACGGTTGATGAAAGCGAAATTGAAGAGGTGTTGAGTGACTATTACGAGTATTATGGTGGGAAAGAGGCATTTCTTAGCTCGATTGAAGAAACATCTGGATTGACAATTGAGGATTTTAAAAAGAAGATTGAAACAGAATTGCTTGCTATGAAGACAGCAACCAGAGACATTGAAGTGACGGACGATCAGTTGAAGGAGTTTTTTGAGAATGTTAAAGGTTACATGTTTGCTGGTGAGGAGGATCCCAAGTTTGAAGAGAATAAGGACGAAGTGAAAGAAATGTATATGCTCAACAAATATCAAGAGATTCAGATGACCTGGCTTTCCGAATTACGTGCGAATGCTAATATTGCGAATAACGTTACGGAAGATAGTGAATACGGCTTTTTACAGGCTACGATTAATGGTATACGTGGTCTTTACAATGATCTATTTAACCGGGATTCTCAAGATAATCCTGATGATGCTAAAAATGAGATGATGCCGGAAGGATCTGATCAACTTCCAGAGGCAGTTCAAGAGCTATTAGATGAAGAAGCACAAAAGGCAGATGAAGAAGACGACGAAGGCGATGAAAATGATGACGAAGCCAACGAAGTTGACGAACCGGAATCAGATGACGATGACGGCGAAGATGAAGATGAGGAGGAAGACAGTGAAGATGATAGCGGAGATAAAGACGATGATGACAACGACGATGAGGAAGAAGATGAAGATAATGAAGAGAGCGACGATTAGTCTCATTTAATCCGGCGTCAATTAGATCAGGCTCAAAAATGCCATGCTTCCGCATGGCATTTTTCTACATGTTTCTACGAGGGTCACAAAAGTTAAGATCCACCTCACTCTCTGCCAATAAACAACAATTAGGGTCTAGATCTCATCCGGAGGTTCAACCAGGCCATATCCGCCGCGATCGCGTTTGTAGATCATGCTGATCTTACCACTAGATTTATTCTTGAACATTAGCTGACTGTATCCCATTAGCTCCATAAATTCAATTGCTTCAGCTTCTTCCATGGGCCGCAGAGTCTTTAGCTTTTTTCTAACCGCAATTTTAGGAACATAGCTTGAATAATCATAAGCAGTCTCGTCCTCAATGATCGTTTCTTGTATCTCAAATTGTGACTCATAGTATTCTGCCTCCCAGGGGCTTTGGCCCTGCCACTGAGTCAACTTATCGCTGTATCGTTTAAATCTGCGAAATAATATATCTGAGGCCTTGTCGATAATTGCATACATATCGTCTCCAATCTCTTCTACGTGGAGGAAACTATTGGGAACTGATACATTGATATCAATTCGAAAATCACGCTTTGTACCTCTGTGCGGAACCTTTTCAGTAAGAATTATGTCCATCGACGTGGCTTTTTTTAAAAGATTCGGGTGTTTGGAAACTTTTTCCGCAGCATAGTCTTTCAATGCATCAGTAGGATCCATTCCATTAAAAGAGATTTTGATGTCTTCTTTTTTCATGCGTAAACTACTTACAATTTAATTAAACGGTATTATCAATATTCAGTTAAAGTATATCAAAAAATACCCGGGAATTCAGCTGAACATTTTTTACATAACGCCTTATGATCCTTGATTTTTAAGCCTTTTACAGTACCTTTGTAGTTGTCTCGATTTACTAGACTTGTGCCACAATTCGGACATAATGAGTCTGATGAGACTTGGCTTGGAGCACAATTTCCCACATATACAAACTTCAAACCAACTTCCAAGCAAATATCTCTCAGTCTGAGTAGCCTTTTGGTTGGAGTGACCGGCTTATCGAGCATACGATAAGCAGGGTGGAATTTAGACAAATGTAGTGGAATCTCTGGACTTATATTGTAAATAAATTCAGCTAATTTCGTAATTTCTTCATCGCTGTCATTTTCATCAGGTATCACAAGTGTTGTAAGTTCAATCCATATTCCTCTACTGAAAATTTCACTTATATTATCCTTGACTACTGATAATTTGGCTCGACAGTGCTTCTTGTAAAACTTTTCCGAAAAGGCTTTTAAGTCAATATTTGCCGCATCCAGATTCTGGCAAATATCGTCTATAGACTGGGAAGACCAGTATCCATTTGTTACCCACACATTGCGGATTCCCTTTTTGCGGGCCCTTCTCATGACATCGAGGTAATATTCAAGACTTATTGCCGGCTCATTGTAAGTGTAAGCTATCATTTTAAGGTCTTTTTCAACACAGTAATCCACAATTTCTTCCGGAGACAATTCATAACCTGCGTTTCGTATCAAGTTTCTTGTCTTCTCAGCTCCGATTTCAGCTTTTTTGATGCGAGAAAATTGTGAGATATCCCAATTTTGACAAAAGGAACAGTTAAAGTTACAGCCTAGACTTGAAATTGACAGAATGTTCTCACCAGGGAAAAAATGGTATAGGGGCTTCTTCTCAATCGGGTCTATAGACATCGAAATAGTGCGACCATAATTCAAAAGGTAGAGCTGACCGTTATTATTGTATCTGACGCCACAAAAGCCTGTAGCACCCTCAGAGATACTGCAATGGCGTGCACAGCCGTTGCACTGGATTACTCCATCATCCAATTTCTTGAAGTACCTAGCTTTCTTCAAGGGAAGTTCATCCATTATTCTGAAATTATTGTACTTTCATATGATTCAATCTCAAGACCGGGTTTAAAGCTTTTCCAAATATCTTCCGGCAGATCGGCTTTTTTACATAATGATTTCATGAATTCCTCCGGATCGCTTATCTCTTCCCAGACAGATGGCAAAAAAGTGGCTTGTCGAAAACCTTTGCGAATTATCAGGCCCGGCTGCTCAGTCTCCAGGAATTTAATAAATTTTTCTGTATCTGAATAATTAACTTCAAGGGGCTGTGTCAATATTGAAACTGAAATTTTTATGCCTTGGAATTCTTCTTCTGTAAGTTCAGGAAACCTTGGATCTTTAAAAGCTGCGGCTATGGAGTTGCGAATTATCGAGTTTAATACTGTAATTGTCGAAGTAATATTTCCGATGCATCCTCTGAGCTTTCCATCAATTTTCAATGTAACAAAAACGCCGGCTTCTTCCGAGAAAATTTCTTCAGGGTAATCCTCTTCCTCCACTTCAAGATACTCCCCTTCTTCAAGATGCTCTTTGATACTTTTTCGAACCAAGTCAATGATCTTTTGTTGTAATTCTTTATCCATAAATTTTCATTAAAACTTAATTAAAACTAACAATATAGTTATTGATGAGAAAGGGCTTTATATCCATTTACTCATAAAAACCTACAGCTGCGTATCCAACCACCCGAAAATTATTCCCTGTAATATCACCTGAATTCATGTATAAAATCCTCTTGGGACTCCACTTTCGCTTTTTGGCAATTTCAATAAGCAGCGCAACTGCACTTGCTCCACAAGCCTCAGCGCTCCTTTGGATTAATTCGGAATCTTGAGCAGACATAGATTTAGTTGCATTTTCAAATGGCTCGGAATCAAGATTTAAAATTGATTTAATCGCAAATTCATCAAGCTCCTCTGCTTCCAAAGTATCATGATAGTGCGATAAATCCGTACTAACAATAATCAGATCATCCTTTTCCACAAAATTATCTATCGAATCGGCTAGAATTCTTGGACTTCCGTCTCCTACCAGTCCGGGAACAATAGAAAATTTATCTCCAATTGCCACTTGTAAAAATGGCAGTTGAACCTCAAGGCTATGCTCAGGCTTATGAATTGTATTCTCAATAAAGATATTCTGTCGAATGGCATCATCACTCTCTGCGATTTTTTCAACTTGAGAGCTAGCTTGAACCCTTCCCAAAGGCGTGTCCCATTCCTTATAATCTGACAAAGCAATCCCATCAAATAGTCCGGCATGTGAAGATCCAAATAAGAATACTTCATCATAAGTGGCTTCTTTTACTTGCGAATACGCAGCAGCAGCAACAACACCAGAATATAAATAACCGGCATGCGGGACAATCAGTGCCCGTGGCTTTTTCCCTTCAGGAAGTTCAACATGCTTAATAAGGTCAGAGGCTTCTTCAAAATCATCGTCTATCTGTTTTTGAAGTTCATCTTTGTTAAGAGGATAAAATTTGCCTGCAACAGCGGGGGGACGTATCATTTGATTCATACTTTATTATACAGCTTCTTTATGCTTGTATCAAATTTCATAATCATTATATAATCCTAGAGTTTAAGCTGTGAAATATTATAACGATGCTTTCTTTCTTACTGATCTTGAGAAAAATTGGCAAAAAACTTGTGAAACTTGTCAAAAAAAGATTCAAGGCTCTTCTAATAATCTTCATTTTATCTACCGCCTACTTAATCGGCGTGCCTCTATACATTAATAACTATTCAAGATATAAAATTATAGATGCTGAAAATGTTCCGGACCAAAATTACTATGTAGCTGTTTTAGGAACTGGCGTTGAAGATGATAATACCCCTACTCCTGCGCTACAGGATAGGCTGGATACTGCCATCGAGATTTATCAATCCGGCAGAGCCGAAGAGATCATAATCACAGGCAATGAAGCTCTGGCTGAAACCTCTGTTATGAAGGAGTATTTAATTGAGCAATCTATTGATGAAACATCAATAATTGAAGACTATTCAGCAAGGAGAACGTACGAAAACTGCGAAATGATAAGCGAAAAGAGCCATACAGATGAGGTTATTCTTGTTTCACAAGAATACCACCTTCCAAGAGCCATTTACCTTTGCGAGCATCTGGGAATCAAATCAATGGGAGTAAGTGCTTCAAAGCAGGACTATCCTCAGGAAACCTACTGGAATATTCGGGAATTCTTCGCTAAACACAAAGCATTTCTCGATATAATATTTGCACCTGGCAGCAAATCATGAACAAAAAAAAGACTCCCAAATTCAGTAGAGAGCTGATAACTATCCTGGTTATTATGTTAACTGAATCACTGGGTTTCAGCATAATCCTACCCTATCTCAATTACTTTGCAAAAGACCTCGGCGCTTCTCCGCTCACCGTAGGATTGATCTCAGCCAGTTTTTCTCTGTGCCAGTTCATATCTGCACCTATTATCGGTGAACTAAGCGATAAGTTTGGCAGAAAGCCATTGTTGATTATCAGCCAGATTTCTACTTTTATGGGGTTTTTACTGCTTGCTCTTGCAAATTCAATTCCCATGTTATTTATCTCTCGGATTGTGGATGGATTATTAGGAAGCAACTGGACGGTTACAAAAGCGTATCTTGGAGATATTACGAAAGGAGATGAACGCAAGAAAACTTTTGGTTACATCGGTGCCATTACGGCAATAGGATTTTTTATCGGCCCTGCAATCGGGGGACCACTTGCAAAAATCAACTATAGTATTCCTGCGTTTATTTCAGCGGGAATATCTTTAATTTCGATATTTATGACAGCAATACTGCTAGAGGAGACCGTAAAAAAAGACAATGAATTTAATCTTGCATTAAGCAGCTTTTTCCCGATGAGATCTTTTATTAAGAATATCAGATTACCCAAGCTAAGGAGAGATTTCATTCAATTTTTTCTTTTTAATCTCGCTTTTGTGATTTTTACTGCTAACGCAGGTCTTTACGTTGACTATCAACTCGGATTTGGACCGGAAGATGTAGGCATTATGTTTTTTCTCGTGGGGCTAACACGAATTATTTTTCAAAGCCTTGTATATCCAAAATTAATAGAGAAGTTCAACAATAAAATCCTGCTGACTGGAGGATCCCTTCTTTTATCGGCCACCCTTGTTTCTATGTACTTCATTCGAAGAGCGCTGGGAATCTATATTGCAGTGCCGGTTTTTTCAATTGGTGCAGCGCTAACTCACCCATCAATTCAGGACCAGATAAATCAAAAGACCAAAAAGCGAAACAGAGGCAAAATTATGGGAATTACCGGAAGTCTTCAGAGTATTGCACAAATTTTAGCTCCAATTATCGGCGGAATTATTATCAACAATTTTTATCCGGGAAATATTGGCTTGCTTGCAGGAGCTTTAATGATTTTTACAGCTCTATTTGAGATCTTTGGGGCGTAGCAATATCAATCACTTTAATATAGCGATCGGATCCTGAAGAGCGTCAACACGGACTTCTTCGCTGTAGTAATATTCATCATATTGAGACGTGATATCTACAATTTTCACACCTGATACATCGCTATCTGTCACAACAACAAAGCATCCCCCGTATCAAAACTTAATGTAGTATCTCCGACATAATTTGGGTCTCGGGCGATTTTATACAAAGCCTCTTCTCTGCAAGATACAGAATTTAGTCTGGCATACGATCCGGAGACAGCATCGCCTGAAGATTTGCCGAGATCAACTGAAGATAAAACCACGGATATTCCCCCGATAATTAAAATAGCTGACATTGCGACAACTAATACTAAGGCTGCGTTTGCTTGATATGACTTTATTCTATAAACACCTTGTTTGCTTGCCATTTTAATATTGAATTCATCTCTCATCGCAAGTAGAGTAAATAATTAAAACTTCGGACACCGGCTCTTCCATCAGGGTCTACTATTTCAATATCAGCTTTTACCGCAATGTAGTTGGAATCATCATCAAGTATTGGAGTAAGCAAAAATTTGCCTATACTCAACTGTGGTTGAGATATTGGAGTAGAATCAGTGCCATCAAAAAAGATTAGCTGGCCATCTGTTACCTGATATTTAATGTACTCACCATTCTGTCATAATTGTAAGACTCCGGTATCTGAATTAAATAGCGTCTGGGTATCATCAATACTGTCTGCCCAAAACTATCCTCAAGATGTCCCTTGATAAATAATACGCTTTTCTCAATTTGAACTTTCTTCCTGGCTATCTGATTCTGTTCAACCGAAAACATAAAAAATTGGGCAATGCTTATAAAAATCAACCCAAAAAGAGCGAGATAGAGAATAGCCTCCATCAAAGTAATACCTGAGTATGCCCGTATTGATTTGTATTTAGAGATTCTTTGCATACGATTACTTTTGATAGGTGATCCCAACTAATTCTACGATCGGGGTATTGATAGTATTTGAATCAAAATAAATTTTATATTGTACATACTGGTTATTGTTTAGAATTGAAGGAGTTAACTCGCCGGTATCCAGTGTAAAATAATGTGAGTTATGAAAGAAGACTGCAGTTGAAAAGCGCGCGCAGCCGGCAAGTTTAAGATACTACAGGAGGCGGAACGAATGCCCCAATCCTATTGCAATAAGTCCTAGTCGCCTTTTCATGCAGGATTCTTTCATAATTCAATTTATTTGGAACTAAGCCAGTCAGGCAATTGATTATTACCTAACTGGCTAGATAGTTGTGAGATTTAAAAAATATCTCTATCGGGAAACAGAAATTACTGAATTCTCTGCACCAGGAGCATCAACCTGAACCCGGCCGCCAGCTGTCTGGCATATTGTATATCCGGTATCTGCTGCTGTTCCTCCATCAGGATCAGTAGGAATTCCCACTATATATTCATCTACCAAGGTAGCTCCTAAGTCCACTCCACCAGTACCAATAGCTGCGGGCGTTCCTGTACATACAGGAATTGTACCGAGATCAGCCAACGTATTGTCCTGTTCTGATGTGTATTGCGTTACTGCATTTAAAATCTGAACAACATCTGAGCTTCTTTGTGCATCTCTCGCCTCAGAAAAGTGTTTGGCAGGATTTATAGCTATGATCGTTATAGCAGCCAGGATCGCGATCAGGGCCACTACTACCAGGATTTCAATCAGTGTGAATCCTTTATAATTGTTGGCAGCTTTTTCCATATAATGTTTTGTTATATAAATTTATCAGTTACCAGTATATTGTACATTTTTCCTACCATCAAGCCCGAATACTGGATGGTTATCAGAACGTTGTGTTGTTACCTCGTAGTAACAGTCTGCGCGTCATTCCCGCGTGGCTTGTAGTTTAACGAATTTAATGTGGGTTGCGAAATTCGAAAATCAATAGAGAAATAACTTTAGATCATTAAATTTAGGTAATTTAATGATTTTTAATTCGTATCGTACGATGACATGAATTTTTATCTAACCACTTTTGCTTCGATGACATTTTTTATTATCTAATGCGGCGTATTTTTTTTGATGTGGCAATATGTTATAATCTTCCCGTTCCTTTCAATTGACGTGTTGTTCTGCGGTAGCTCAATGGTAGAGCAATCGGCTGTTAACCGATCGGTTGGAGGTTCGAGTCCTCCCCGC
>WJKH01000023.1 GCA_014729235.1 Candidatus Dojkabacteria bacterium
TGATGACAATTATGTACATCACAACTTATTTCAGATATATCGCGAGAGTGTATATTTTTCCTTTTGCCGCAGGCAGGACTAAATTTTCATGGGACTGGAGCTGGTTTATCAGAATCTTCCGCTATGGACTCGCCGTTTATGCCGCAAGTATTTTCTTTCTGGTATCTCAGCGACTTCCTGTGTTGTTAATCCAAGCTCTTTATGGCGAGACTTATGTTGCATATTTTAATGCACCGCTGAATCTTGTAAACCGCTTGTATTTGCCCGTTTTGGCATTATCGAATATCATTGGCCCGCTCTTTGGTCGAAATGATCAGTCGCCCATGGAACTCGGCAATTTATTTGAGAAATCCCTGCGATTTATATTTGTAGTGTTCATCCCTATTTCAGTAGTATTTCTCCTCGCTGCACCCCAGGTTATAAATATCCTTTATGGAGCCGAGTTTTTGCCATCGGCATCAATTTTGCAGGTTTTTGGAGTGTTTATTTTAGTCAGCTCAATCAGCACATTTGTGTCAGCTGTAATTAATTTTACCGGACTTGCGGGCAAAAGAGTTCGTTACTTGGTATTTGTGCTGGCAATTAATATCTGGCTGATGGTTATGGGGACACAGGTTTGGGGATACGAGTCAATTTCTTATATTCTTGTGATTTCAGTTGCAGTTCTTTTGCTGTTTGACCTAAAATTAATCAGGAAGAAAGTCAATTTTCAGTATGCTGATGTGCTCGCTTACCTTAATAGAATCATTTTGAGTGTGCTTCCTATGATTATAGCGCTGGTCGGGTTTCGGTGGTATTATTCAAATCATTCAGGTACATTGCTTTTTATTGCCCTGCTCTTGATAACAGGTGTGATTTATCTGCTGGGAATCTTTCTGACCCGTGTTGTAAGTGCAAATGAACTAAAGGAAATTCGAGGCGCTGTGAAGGGTATAGTTAAAAAATAGAATGTGAACTTTGTGATTATGTCTTATATCAATGGAAAAATTATTATTCAAATTGTTTCCTTTGAGGCAAAAGATGAGTTGCGGGCTTGCCTGGATTCAATTTCATGGGTTAGTTCTGATCCTCAATTTGAAGCTGTTGTAGTTGATAACGGCTCTCAGTCTGAGGTTTCTGAAATGGTCATTAAGGAATATCCCTTTGTTTACGTTCGCACAAATTCTACCAATCTGGGATTTGCAGCAGCACAAAATCAGGCTTACGAAGTTTCTAAAAAACTTGACCCGACTCATATTTTATTGCTGAATCCGGATGCCACAATCAGTAGAAGCGATATTGAAACGCTGTTTTCAAAATTTCACACCGGAGTGGCTTCCCAAAAAATCGGCATAGTCGCGCCCAAGATTATTGACGCTAAGGGCCAAATTGAACAAAGTATCCATATTGACCTAAATATTTGGATGTATATTTTCAAGGTTTTTGGTATCAAGCTGCTACGCCTAAAAACCCAAAAAATGTATGAGCACGAGGGCTTTGTGCAAAGTGTTTCCGGCGCCTGCATGCTAATCGATACTGCTCTTATTGAAGATATAGGATTTTTTGACGAAGATTACTTTTTCCTGACCGAAGATATGGATTTTTGTCTACGTGCCCGACAAGCCGGTTGGAAAGTCCTTTACACTCCTGATGTTCAAATTACCCATCTGCGCGGCCGCTCATCATTAAAATTTAATGATGCGGATATCTGGCGCAGGATTAATCACTATACTACTCAGTTTACATATTTCAGGAAGCACCGTGGGTGGCTCGAGTACGCTTTGCTGAAGCTTGGCAGGAGAATTGAGGCAGAAATTAGGATCTTGTTGGGAATTGAAAAGAGCTTTGGTCTTGCCATGAAGCAGCAATTAGATTTCAAAATTCCGTCTCCCTTCAAATTTTAACTTAATGTTAATGAGATTCTAATGAAAATAGGCATAAATTTAATGGGTGAGCCAAGATTGCGTGCCGGAACCGGACGCTTTGCCTATGAACTCATTGATGCAATTTCCCGAATTGAAAATGAACACACCTGGATTATATTCTGCCCTTCAGCTTATGCGAATTCATTAAAACTTAATGAAAAGTTTACAGTCGTTAGCGTCCAATGCGGCGAAAGCACTATTTCCAGGAGGATTACTGAACAAGTCGTACTTCCGTTTAAAGCCAGACAGCACAGTATAGACTATATGTTTAGCACAAATAATATCGCGCCCGTTTTGCTTGGCCGGAAAAATTGTCCAGCGATACTGGATACGGCTCGCTGGCGATTCCCTAATCCAAGCAAGCGTCTAAATGAATTAGTCGTAAAACTGTTTGTTAGATTGACTGCTAAAGCTTCTAGTAAGATTGTTACAATATCCGACTTCAGTAAAAGTGAAATTATTGACTTGCTTGGTGTTGAGGCTGAAAAGGTCCAGGTTATAACTTTGGGTGTAAATCTTGAGAGATTCAGGTGCCCCAGGTCTGATGAGGTACAGGATACTATTGAAAATTTTCTCGGAGAAGAAAATTTGCCATATTTAATGATTCACTCATCTCTTCAGGCCAGAAAAAACCATTTACGGCTGCTGCGCGCTTTTAAAAAGTCCGGTTTCCCTGGAAAATTGGTGATCGTTGGAAAAGAAAGTGATCAGCTGAAACCTATAGTCAGTGAAATTTCACGATTAAAACTTAATGAAAAAGTTTTACTTCTTGGTTTTTTGGATGACGATGTGTTAATCCAAATTTTATCTAAATGCTTCTTCTACGTCTTCCCCTCACTCTACGAAGGAGCCGGACTCACACCGTTGGAAGCAATGGCATGCGGCAGAGCTGTGTTAGCCTCAAATATCCCTCCTATCAAAGAATATTGTAATAATAATTTTTATGCAGTCAATCCAAACAATGTTAACAGCATTGCTGAAGGCATTAAAATGCTTTATACTAATGATAATTTACGAGCAGATTTTGAAAAGCGAGGCAGAGAATTTGTTAAAAAATACGATTGGACAAAAACCGCAAAACAGTTAATTGATATTTTAGAAAAATAACATGGTCCTTATTAAAAGAGTCTTCAAATTAGGATTAGTCGCAATATTTGGCTGCTTCCTAGTAAGCCTAGCTCCCGGCCCGGCAAAGGCGCAGGAAGCTAATTTTTCAATCAGACCTGAAGAAGGCTATGTAAAGGGAGATTCTGAGTTTATAATTGACGTATTGATTGACTCAGCAGGGGAAGAATTGACAGTTGCGAGGGCTGTTTTGGTATTTGACCCCGAAAAAGTTGAGATTACAAAAGTAGAGAAGCACAGTGCATTATTTTGCAACTGGCCTGATGATAAGCAGACAATTGATCAGGAGAATGGTGTAATATCGATATTTGGACAATGCCAAAGTGGTGCGGAAGATTTGTATTCAACAAGCGGGGAACCTGATGTTTACGCCAGGATAAGTTTTTTGGCTGAACAGGTAGGTGATGTAACTTTTGATTGGGAATGGTCCGGCGAAAATCAGGAATTCAAGTCAGTCTTGATGAAGGATGGGAGTCCCCCTCAAAATATTCTGAACTCCAAGCCGGCACCGGTGACGTATGAAATACTTGAAGTGGCAGATTTGCCTGATGATACTCCTGATACAGGTTTCTGGGATAATGACGCAGTTGTGATAGCTATATGCTCGATTTTAATCTCAATCTTGATTTATGTGATTGGAAGAGCCTGGATTGCCTTGTCACGGCTCAATTATGAAAAGCGTGTTAGAACAAGGGTTGAGATAGATTAAAATGTTTTACGTTAATAACACATGAAGGTAGCTATCGTCCATGATTTTGCCTGGAAAATGCGCGGAGGGGAACGAGTTGTTGAGACTTTTTGTAAAATGTATCCGAAAGCTGATTTATATATGCTTTGCGGAGATAAATCCAGCCTAAGCCCTGAGATTCGAATGCATAAGATTACCTTTTCCTGGCTGAACGGACTTCCATTTATCAGAAAGTTTTACCGATATACCTATCCCTTGTGGCCAAGTGCAATAGAGTCGTTTGACCTAAATGCTTATGATTTAGTTATATCTTCAAGTTCTGTCGCTGCAAAAGGTGTTTTAACGAATCCGGACACACTGCATGTCTGCTATATGCACGCCGCGATGAGATACGCCTGGGACCAAACATGGACGTACTTTAATCCCAATAACTTTGCCAAGTGGAAGCTTCCGATTATTTCGTACTTTCTAAAAAATTTAAGAATCTGGGACGTTGCTGCTCAAGCACGAGTTGACAGGCTTGTTGCAAATTCAAATTTTACTGCTGCCAGAGTTCGCAAGTATTACAAAAGAAAGCCGGATGCAGTAATTTTCCCGCCGGTAAAAATACCTAAGTTAATTCCTCCGTCGCATGAAGATAGAAAAGGAGAAAAGTATTATGTCGCGATTTCTCCTTTTGAACCTAATAAGGGCGGCCGGCTGATTATTGAATTCGCCAGGCTGACGGGTGCTCACGTCAAATTGTTAGGGGATGGTTCGCTAAAAAAAGAACTTGAGCGTGATTGCAGAGATTGTGAAAATATTGAATTCTGCGGATGGGTTAATGAAAATGAGAAGATAAAGGTCCTGGCTGGGGCAACTGCCTTGATATTTGCTGGTGTGGAAGACTTTGGGATCGCTCCGGTAGAGGCCATGGCTTGCGGAACTCCTGTTGTAGCTTATAAAAAGGGTGGAGCATTGGATACTGTTATCGCTGAGGAAGGAAAAACACGAACAGGAACTTTTTTTGATGTTCAGAGTGCATTAAGTCTAGCAAAGGCCGTTGAAGATTTACAAAAAATATGGGAGAATGGTGATATTGAGCCGGCACTGATAAGGGATTGGACGCTGAGTTTCGATGAAGGGCGATTTGTTAAGGAAATATCAGAATTCATAGAGAATTCTCATTAATTTATGAAATAATTTTTTAAAAGTCATTTTTATGGAAATATACGGATTAATTTTGCTTATTCTCGATGGGATTTTCTGGGGACTTGCGGGTTATACTTTGTTTAGGCTGTTTGGCGGTTATCGTTCCAGATGGTATATAGGAGCTTTGGCTACATTCGTAATATATTTTATTTGGGATGAAATTATAGCCGGCAGTATAGCAAATTTGTTTCAGGCTAATCTCAATACTTCAATTACGATTGATATATGGGATTTCTTGATCAGTTTTGCTGTCATAATTCTCGGATTTTATATCGGAATGAGGCTATTTGACAAGGCAGCTGCGAGATAATTCCAGAAGTTGAACAAACCTTGAGACCTAGAAGGATAGAGTAGAATTAAGTTAATCTGTTAGAGATCAAATGGCTACAAAATTAGATTACAAAATACATGGGGATGACATGCAGGCTGTTGAGATTTTTCTGGACGAGGCTGAAAAAATCCGTTCAGAAGTAGGGACCATGCTTTACATGGATCCGGAGATTGATATGCAGACAAATGCAGAAGGCGGTTTTGTCAAAAGTATTAAGCGTGCTTTTACCGGTGAGAGCTTTTTCATCACTTCCTATATCAACAGTTCTGCAAAGAAGAAATCTATCGCTTTTGCGGCTCCATATCCCGGCAAAATTATCCCAATAGATCTCGAAGACACAGGAAAAACACTATTTTGCCAGCGTGACAGTTACCTATGCTCTGAGGCTGAAATCGATGTTGATATTGCTTTTACAAAGCGGCTGGGCGCTGGATTTTTTGGCGGTGAAGGTTTTATTTTGCAAAAATTGTCAGGGAATGGATTAGTTTTTGTCCACGCAGGTGGTACGGTCATACAGCATGAATTAAAAGAAGGTGAATCACTTGATGTAGATACCGGTTGTCTAGTAGCTTTCACAGAAGATGTTGATTACGATATTCGGGCGGTGAAGGGTGTGATGAACGCTTTATTTGGAGGTGAGGGTATTTTTCTAGCTCATCTTGAGGGTCCGGGTACGGTTTATCTGCAGAGCCTGCCTTTTTCCAGAATTGCTGACCGAATTATGGCCGTTTCAGGCAGGCGCCATAGTAGTGGTGGTGGTTCAGATGAGGTGACTCGTGCCGCAGGTAAGGTTATTGGGCGGATTATTAACGGATAGTTTGATAAATTTTGATTTGTAGTGAGCCTGGCTTATGTATCCTGAAACGTGACCCTGTATTCTAGTCTTGCTGATTTTATGTCTAAATTAATCTAAGTTACGATATTCAGAAAACAATAGAGCAATAATTTTTGGATTTCGAATACCATATTTTGAATTGACTAACAGATCGGTTTATTGGTATGATTGCTGTCGTAGATTGAAAATCTTAATCAAATACGCCTAGGTAGCTCAGTTGGTAGAGCATGCGACTGAAAATCGCAGGGTCACCAGTTCAAATCTGGTCCTAGGCATTTTTCATAATTGCTCATTGAAATCGGTCTATTGCGGGAGTAGTTCAGTTGGCTAGAACGTCACTTTGCCAAAGTGAAGGTCGCGGGTTCGAATCCCGTCTCCCGCTCCACAAATTTCAAAATAAAGTATATTCTACCTTTATAATTCCAGAACGAACATTTTTATTTTGCTATACTATGACATTATCATCTTTTTTTAACAATCTACGCAATCCATTGATAAAAAAATATCAAACCGATATAATATATACTATGAACAACAAGAGAATAAAATATAAAACTACA
>WJKH01000024.1 GCA_014729235.1 Candidatus Dojkabacteria bacterium
CATTGAGCGCGGTAGCCAGATTGTCGAATTGGTGAACGCGGTAATGGAGTCGGTGACAGCAATTGCGAATGGGGCGCTGGGTGGAGCCGCGAAATTGATTGAAAATGCTTTGTCTAAGGCGCTACCCGTGGTGATTAGCTTTATGGCGAGTCTGTTGGGCTTAGGTGGTATTAGTAAGAAGATTCAAGAAATCATTCAAACCGTGAAAGAGCCGATTGATAACGCGATTGAGTGGTTGATTTCTCAAGCGGTGAAGTTTGCCAAGAAGATTGGTAAGAAACTTGGATTTGGTAAGGAGAAAAATAAGGATAGTAAGGAAGATATAAAGGAAACTGAGAAAAGTACAGAAGTTAAGGCAAACGTGCGAAAAGAATTAGGGAGTCGCATGCCAGTAAAAGTTGAGAGTGCGGAGGAAGTACAATCAGTCATCAGCAGCGTTTATCAGACATATAAGCCTGAAGGTCTTAAATATCTGGACGTCGTGCAAGTACCTAATAAGCTAGGGCAATTTGAAGTCAAGGCGTCTGCTTCTCCGGAAGAAACAGTTACTAAATTTGGTCTAAAAGCTGCATCGCTGTCATTAGATGATATAGATCCTCGCAGTCCTAATTTTGAAAAAAGGAGTGTTACATGGATTATTGCTAAATTTAATGGTGAAACTTTAGGCAGGATTGAGAATGAAATTGGTGGCGATCACGCTGAAAAAGTTTTGATCGATTTTCTGGAAAACAACTGGGATAAATTACCTCATGAAGAAGGAAAGCAAGATCAGCTTGATTTGGACATGAATAATAGTCCTTGTGGTGAAAGTACATCTAAAAACTGTAGCCTAATGCTATCTAATTTTTGTCAAAAGCGGAAAATAGAGCTTAATATAAGAGCGATGAACTTCTATAGTGGCACGCGGTCTGAACATACTGGCGGCACATATACTAGAAAAGGCAAAGGGGGTAACAAAGGAGCCCAAAAACCTCCTGGCTCATTTGAAGGGCTGAAGCTATTGTTGAGCAGCGAAAATACTTCTATCACAGTTTTGACAATAAACGATTTAACGGAGTATGGCATCGATTTAAACGCAATGGTAGAATCTGGAGAAATAACAGCGGAAGACCGAAATAAAATAGAAGATAGAATAAATAGAAGAGGGAGGAAACTGACAGATAAGATAACCGAAATTGATAAACTTAATGAAGGTAGCAGCTAATTTTTAAGTTTAGTTAGTGAAAGATTTGCTCTTAATAATTTTTTGAGGGAAAAAATATGCGGAAAACTGAGATGAATGAAATGCAGCTCTTAGAAAGAACCCAATTGATTCAGACCTTATCTGACTCTGGGTGGTTGGGGAGAAAGATGAATGAGTTATTTGATAGAGATTTTTGGGTTCATTCCGAAGCAATAATGGATTATCATAATGAAAAAGCCGATCTAATTTTGCAGTATTATGTTGAGAAAGAAAAAATTTCTTTCTCTATTGATGAGCCTTCAAGACGTCTAGACTTTGTTATTAAATTTGGAGATAAACTTCAGTCGGTTCTGGACACAATTGTATCTTTTCAAGATCAAATATCAGTATATAATTTCAAGGAGTACATGCGAAAAGTTTTACAACTCGGGGTCAGTACATACATTTTAGTAAATGATGAACTTGTTTTGCTTGAAGATCATAAAAACCAAAGCTGAAAAGAAAAATGCTGAAAACTGATACGGCACCTGAGCAATTGGCAGATAGAAGATTATTTATTGAAAGGTTAGAAAGTGCGGGTTGGATTGTTGAAAAAAAATGGGAAGAGTTGTTTGAAAGCAGCGCCAATCTTATACCCGAAGCATTAGCTGAATATCGAAACGATGTTTTTTATATGCGACTAGGCTACTATATTGAAGAAAATTATGTTTTCCAAGAATGTGTTGATCGATCTAGAAATTATTTGGTGAGTAGCTTGCGATTCTATCCAAAAATTTTAGAGAGAATCTTAAATATAATTGTGGATTGGCAAAATATATTATCAATCATTGGATAATTATACGAATTTTGTAAAAAGTATGGTTCCGTTATGTAATCTAGTGTTGTATGATTCACCCGATGGATTAGTGAAAATATCTTTAAATGCTTCTTAAAGCGAACACGGCTCAAACAAGCAGGAGAGTACCAGATCAAAGTAATCAACACAGTCCGTAAGTTTTTCGAGGACAGAGATTTAACACGAATGGCACTGAAATAAGCACGAACGTGCTAATGAGATTTTAGTAAATTTGTAGCCTAGAGTCCAGATTTTCCCTTAAGTCATTGCCATTCGATTTAACACAAAGATAAAAATTACATCATGGCTAGCTATAACTCTGCATGACCATTCATACTGACCATCATCAACTGGACAGGGAGTTAATGCTACACGATCGCACGACTACCCCCCTACCCATCCACGCCGTCACCCTAGCCCTAACCACCCAAGAGGACGAACTCATTGAATGTCGTCTCACGTTCCAAGTTAACCCCCAATTCTACAAGCGCATCGACACAGAGGCACTATTTAACCTTAAGCCAGAAGTGCGAAACCCCCTATCGGCTGGAGACTTCCTGTCCGAACCAGACATCCAAATCGAAACCCTTTTAAAACCCGACGTGCTACCTCGCCTAGCAGAACACA
>WJKH01000025.1 GCA_014729235.1 Candidatus Dojkabacteria bacterium
TATTAGGAGAGATACCCAGTAGATTGATAATACATCAAGATCAGGGTTCGCAGTTTACTTCGTATGCGTATATATCTGCGGTACTTAAATTTTGTAGAATTTCTTTTTCAAAGAAAGGTACTCCCACAGAGAATCCCGGTCGGGAATCGTTCTTCGGAAGGCTTAAGGATGAAGAGTTTCATGGGATTGCTGAGTTGGATTCTGTTAAGCAGGTGAGGGAGTTTGTAAAAAAGAGGATTAAGAAGTATAATTCTGACAGGTTACATACTAGTATTGGCTACGAGACGCCCGATTGTTTTACAAAAGAGTGTCTTAAAAATCTAAAAAATCGGTTTAGTTTTTTCAGGACTTGACACATAGCAACCGGTGGTAAAGACCACTTTCTTGGAGCTTTTTCGGTATTGTTCTCCTACACAATATTTCCACGTTTCTTAAGAGCTCATAAATTTCTCTTACTCATTTTTAGAGATGTATCTTTCAGTTATGTAATCTTTGTGAATAAGAGTATCGGAATCATATCCAAATTTTTTGGCGAGTTTGATTGTTTGCTTATATGAGTAGATCAGTCTTACATCAGTAATTTGGTTACTTTGTTTTGAATATTTATCATAAGGCTTCGCAAGAAGAGAAAGTGGCTTTGATCTTACTGGCAATTCCAAAAAGTTCATAAGATTGATAAATTCTTTTGAAGAATTAGAGCCCAGAATATCTTCTTTCTTCACCAATAAAAACTTAACCATTGGGAAAATTCTCTCCAATTCCACTCCATAAGAATTAATCTCGGTCCACTGATAAAGATTTTGCTCATATTGTGTGAGGTGATTCCAACGTGCTTTATACTTGCCTCTTATTTTTGCTCTAGAATGTTTTGGATTAAGCATTGCAGCTTTAGAATATGGATGATTTGAATCTCTGATGTTGTGGGTAGAGAGAGAAAGTGCTACTTCGACAGGATTCCGAACAATATGAATTACTTTTAATCTTTCAGGATAAATTTTGCATAACAAAGGAATAAAAGCGTATGCTGGCCAGCCGGTTTCGATATAATGGAGTTTACCTTTTTTTATGACGTCATTGATCGAACCAAGATGTGTTTTGATTTCCTCATCATCTAGCATTTGATCAGTTTTTTTGTAATTTCTATAGAAATCAACGGGTCTGTATCTATGTGCGAGTGGCTCATGCTCAGCATTTACTAAATCTTTGTAGTAGTTTCTAAAGGTGTTGACAAACCATTGGGTGCCAACTCTTCCAGTTGACAAGAAAAAGACAATGTTTCTTTTCAATTGTGAATTATTATATGTAAATTATGTTTAGCCAAACTTTGCTGATAAATGTATTATACATCACCTTGATAGTTGATCAAGTTTTGTACTGAATGGGTACATATTGCAGATTTACTTTGCTTGAAGACCTCCTGTCTATATATTATTCATTTAAAGGATTGAAGTGATGAAGTTGGAATATAGATTGACGTTAAAATGCGCGGACTAAGATAATTGAACTTGGAATTGTGGTTAAAAGAACCTTAGTAGCTATGTCAAGTCCTGAAAAAACTAAACCGATTTTTAGATTTTTAAGACACTCCTTTGTAAAACAATCCGGCGTCCCGTAGCCAATACTAGTATGTAACCTGTCAGAATTATACTTCTTAATCCTCTTTTTTACAAACTCTCTCACCTGCTTAACAGAATCCAACTCAGCAATCTCATGAAACTCTTAATCTTTAGGTAGTCTTTATTCACATGTACCGGTGCATACTACCTCCGTAGGCGTCATATTGCAGGTTGAAGAGCAGTTTGTAACCAGTTCAATGTTACCTGAAGTCGTATCCCAGCGATAAATCTCAGCAAAACCTGTCGGACCATCACCAGCTGCTGCGGCTATGTATACTGAATCCTGGGTCGTTGCCGCTAAAAATGAATTAATTATCCAAAATGGAAGCTGCTGCATAGATTCCTCTTGAAAATCTGTTACGTATCTTTCTCCTTCGTTGTCAATGTAGACTAAAGTGTTTTTAATCTTACTCGGATCCATCTCCTGATTGCGGAAATAGTAGAGTCTACCATTTGTGATTTCGCACAAAAAAGTTTCACGTACGGTGTAAGAAATGTTGTCAATTTCACTAAGGTACTCGGGATCAGTTATTTCATCAACTCCGTTATTTTTATATTTGTCAGTACACTCTATCTGCTGTAACTCTGCATCCTTAAAATTCAATAGCTCCTCAGGATATGGTTCTTCTAGGAAAAAGTCAGTCTCTGGATCGAAATTTCGCTTTGAGGAGTCTGTCAAACTGTCTGTCTCATCATTCGCACTTTCATTCATACTTTCGGTATTATTCCCCGTTTCAGATTCGGTAGTGGATGTATTCTCATAGATGTCTCTTTGAGAGTCTTGTTGTGTTGTCAATGTAGAGTCTTCTGCTGGTGGGGTTGTTTTATCAAGAATTATATAGATAGCTAGTCCTGTAGAGGTTATTGCAAAAAGGACTACTAGAGCAACCAAAGCTACCAGCAATCTATTTTGCTTCTTTCTCGATGATTGTATCTGTGACGGATCATTCTTGGGCGCTTGATTTTCCATTTAACTAAATACTCTGACAATTTAATTTTGACTTTTGTTATTTTAATACACGGGTATTAAATCCGTTTCTTGTCTGCAACGCTCAGAAATTAATTCTTACGAATTCACTTCATTCGCTATCCTCGACAACAAACAGTGTCACGTAAAATTATAGCATATTTTCAACTCCAATGGGGTGAGCGCAGGTGCTTCTGCTAATTTATCCAGTCCAAAGGATGGGGTTCACCTCAGACACCCTAGACCTTCTCCTCCTCCAGCTTCTCCTCAATCATAGAAGTAGAAATCCCACCCTTCTTATGATTCGGAGGCAACCTTCGACAAGTATGAATTACTCCGCCGTTAGACTCTACAAGCTCAGCCTTCTCATCTAAATACTTGTCAGTAATCGGTACAACATAAACATCAGGCCTCAATAATTCAACCTGCCGAGAATGATCCATAATACCATGCTCCTCACTTATAACAACATGATCCACAAGCTCTAAAGCAGCAATCATCCGTGCCCGGAAACCCTCCGGGTTGATAGGGCGAGTTGGACCCTTAAGATCTCGAAGAGTCTTATCGTTCCCGATACTTACAATAAGAATGTCTCCTTGATTTTTGCAGTAATTAAAATGAATTACATGACCAAGATGCAAAATGTCATAGCAGCCTGTTGTGAAGACAACAGATTTCTCAGCTTTTCTATAGGATTGACCTAACTTTTGGAGATCATCATATTTAATTATCTTCTTGTCTGTGTTCATAATTCTATAAATAAATTATTACTATCCTAGAGAAATAAGTGGTATGATAATGTCTGAAATTTTATTAAATGTCAATTTGCTACGTTGCGGACCTTCAAGAATGAAGACTTTAGAATTGAGAATGAGATGCAGAAATACTTGCACATATTTGACATGTTAATTAAAACAATTTATATCTAAGCTAGGAAGAATTGAGAGATTGATTTAGTATAGTATATTGTTTCCGAACTAATTTATACGCAACGCAGCAATGCTCAAAAACAAAACAGTAGCCGTAGTACTACCTGCCTACAACGAAGAAACACAAATAGGCAAAGTCATCGAAACAATGCCGAATTACGTCGACAGAATAATAGTTGTAAACGATTACTCGAAAGACAAAACGGCACAAGTAGTTCAAAAGTATATCGAAAGTAGATATGGGAAAACAGAGATGGAAATACCAGATGCCAGCAGACAAAAGATAGTCGATAATGGCTATAACAGAGCCGAGATAGTAGCCCAAGAAATGACCCGCCAGCAGGAAAAAGACTTTGTACCATTTGAAATCGCCAACAAAAATCCCGACAAGTCCAGGATAATACTAATTAATCATAAAGAAAATGGAAGCGTTGGAGCGGCAATGGCGACCGGCTATCGGTGGTGCAGAGACCACAACATTGATTGCACAGGGTTAATGGGAGGAGATGGCCAAATGGACCCCGATGAGCTCGAAGAAATATGTATGCCTGTGATTAACGGAGAAGTAGATTACGTCAAAGGAAATAGGTTAATTCACCGGTCGGCTTTGTTAGTAATTCCGAGGCTCCGGTATTTGGGAAACTCAGTTTTGTCGTTACTAAATAAGATTGCAAGCGGCTACTGGCATGTCTCTGATTCGCAAACAGGTTTTACAGCGATTTCTTTAGGGGCTTTGAAAGCAATAAATCTGCACAAAATATATCGCTCTTATGGCTGTCCAAATGATATGCTTATTAAGCTCAATATTGCCTTTTGTACGTTGAAAGAGGTTCCGATAAAGCCTATATACGATATTGGGGAGAAGTCAAAAATGAAAATATTTAAGCTTATTCCTCGAATCTCATGGCTTTTATTTAAAGGATTTTGGAAGAGACTTTACATTAAGTATCTGTTTCGAGACTTTCACCCATTGTTTTTGCTTTACCATCTCTCGTTTGTCCTTTTGTTAATAAATATTCCTTTCTTGATTCAAGTGATTCGGTCATTGAGCCCTAAGATACTTTTGCCTCAGCAAAGCTTGTTGATCTTTATGTTTTTGACAATTAGTGGCCTACAGTCATTGTTTTTCGCGATGTGGATGGATATAATGGATAATGATAGGCTTCAGAAATAAGACTGAAATTTTTATGGTAACAAAACAACAAAAAGTCATTGATCTAATTGAAAAGTTCGGAATAGTGTTTTTCTGGCTACGTTGGTTTTATCCAGAGGCCGAGGGTATAAAATATGCCTATCTTGGATACTACTTCTTTCCTCAAAAGATTCTTAGAATAAATGGCAGTATACCGTGGCCTATGCATTTTACATCCAGGATAATTTCGGCCAAAAAAGTAAAAGTTGGGGAGGGTTCTGCTCCGGGAATGAGCTCTGGCTGCTACATACAGGCAAAGAACGGAATTGAAATTGGCGATAACGTTCGGATTGGACCAAATGTTGGCCTGATCAGCGCAGACCACGATCAAAGCAACTATGATGTCTGGATAGAGGAGAAGCCTCTGAAAATCGGTAATAATGTATGGATTGGCATGAA
>WJKH01000026.1 GCA_014729235.1 Candidatus Dojkabacteria bacterium
GTTTACTTCGTATGCGTATATATCTGCGGTACTTAAATTTTGTAGAATTTCTTTTTCAAAGAAAGGTACTCCCACAGAGAATCCCGGTCGGGAATCGTTCTTCGGAAGGCTTAAGGATGAAGAGTTTCATGAGATTGCTGATTTGGATTCTGTAAAGCAGGTGCGGCAGTTTGTAAAAAAGAGGATTAAGAAGTATAATTTTGACAGGTTACACACTAGTATTGGCTACGAGACGCCGGATTGTTTTACAAAGGAGTGTCTTAAAAATCTAAAAAATCGGTTTAGTTTTTTCAGGGCTTGACAGGTTTTTGATAATCATGTATAGAAGATTTGCAGCCTTTTCTTCTACACTTGGATAAAGTTCCTTGCCTCCATAAGTTTGAAAGATCGACTTAAGTGCAGATTTAAGTCCCTCTTCTTTTTCTACCTCGAAAAGTTCGTGTGCATTGAGTGATTGTCGTAGTTCAATGATATAGGCAAGCGCTTCTTCGTATTTTATCTTATTGATATCTGCCTTAGTAAGATTTTGTGGTTTTTTGATGACTTGATTATCAAATTGGCTAATTAAGTCGAGACTCTTTGCGTAATCAGAAATGATTTTTATCAGCTCTTTTGATTGAGCAAGTGTGAATGTTTCGTTATCGATTACCTTTCTTAATGTCGCAATATTTGCTTGCAGCTTTTCGTAATTTTTTGCATCAGCTTCAAGGCGCAATTGGTTTATTGCGTATCCTTCTACTAGGTATTTGCGAAGGACGTTTGTAGCCCATATACGGAACTGAGTAGCAAGTCTTGAATTTACTCGATATCCAATGGAGATTATCATGTCAAGATTATACGCATCAATTGTTCTCTTAACATCTCTGTTACCCTCTTTTTGAACTATTTCCATTTTGGAAACAGTTCAATTTTCCGAAAGCTCTTTTTTCTTCAAAAATATTCGAGATGTGTTTAGAAATCGCTGGAATATTTACTCCGAATAGTTGCGCTATTGATTTTTGATCCAACCAGACAGTTTGGTTTTTGAGCTGGACTTTTAGCTCGATTTGGTTATCTTCCGTTTTGTAGATAATTATGTCATTTTGTTTCAGATCCAAGCCTACTACAATCCAGTCAAAATTACCAGGGAATTTCATAACTCTCGTAGTATTTGTGAAAATTTCTTCTTTTAGAGCTGATCGATATGTAAGTACAGAGCTATTTAACTAAACTCATTTTTGCTATGTAAAATTTGAAGTGCCGTATTTAAGGGGTTATTTGGGGTTCGAGGTCCGTATAGATGGTATAAAGGACTTGAACCCCTAAGAAAACTTTTAAAGAAGTTAAAAAATTACATGAAAGCTATTATTGCTTGGTCAATGAATCTTGCCAATAATCCAAATGCTTTAACACTTGAAGTGACCAGTCGATAAAGCCTTCTCTGCTTTGGAGTTCTTTTGCCATATATGACATCCTTTAAAGAGAAGTATAGTCAAATAACAACTTCCACGTGGTCTTAATCTCATCCCCAAAGCTCCGAATTCATTCCATAGGTCTATCCACCTTCCCCCCTCCTTGCTATAATCAATCATGATGTTACCAAACTCATTTTTTGCACGCGATCCACTAGAAGTGGCCAAATCCCTTATTGGAAAAGTCTTGTGTCACAAATATGACGATATCTGGCTTAAGGCAATGATTATCGAAGCCGAGGCATACTATGCCGATGAGCCAGGAAGCCATGCAAGCAAAGGCCGAACAAAGAGTAAGGAAGCCTTGTACATGCAGCCCGGTACCATTTACATGTATTACTCTCGAGGAAGCGATTCCATTGGATTTAGCACATTCGGAGCCGGAAGTTCGATACTCATCAAGTCGGGAATCCCATTTATAGAAGGAACAGAAGGAAATAAAATGATAAGAAAGATGCACGAGCTTAACCCAATTAACGGAAGAATGCGCGAAGATCATCTTTTGTGCTCAGGTCAAACATTAATCTCTAAATCACTCGGACTTAAAGTAAAAAACTGGAACAAAAAGAAAACAGATGCGCAAAGATTGTACGTAGATGATATCGGTTATACTCCCAAATCGCTTATTGCCTGCAGAAGGCTTGGGATGTCCAAGAGGAGACACTATCAACTTATGCATAGAATTTTTGACCCGAAGTACGCCAAAAGTATTACCAAGGATCCGACGAGCAAGAACTCAAAAGAGGGGGTGGATTTTAAGTATGTGTAGGGAAAAGAAGACAAATCCATTTCAAGTACCTACCAAACCACTCTATACTCAATCTCACTATATCACCAAGATTCTTAGAGAATAAATGATCTGCACCTTTTACTAATTTCATTTTGGAATCGTTGGGTAGTGACTTTATAGCATTTTCAGAATCCCCTAACCCAAGAGCTCCCGAAAAATAACCGTTCGCACTTTGTCTTGAGCTCAATTCTTACACACTGACACATTTGTCTATACCACGTATAATATGTGGTATATGTCAACGTACAAATATCTGCAACAATTAAATAGTTCCAATAAGAAACTCTTTACAACAGCTGATATTGAACAACTATTTGAGATTGATGTAAAGAGAACGCTTGAAGACAGAATAAAAAGATTATTGGATGAAAAAGTACTTACTCAATTAGAAAGAGGAAAGTACTTATTAACTGACTCAGACGTTTCGGATTTTGAAATAGCACAGTTTCTTTATAATCCTTCGTATATTTCTCTCGAAACGGCTTTGAACTTTCATGGCATTTTAAGTCAGTTTCCTTTTGAGATTACGTCTGTAACAACCAAATCAACAGAAAAGAAAGAAATCTTTGATAAAAAGTTTATCTACGCAAAACTAAACACTAAATTGTTTACAGGTTACTACAAAGAAAACGATGCTTTGATAGCTTATCCAGAAAAAGCATTATTTGACCGATTTTATATGATTTCAAAGGGACTTAAGACAGAACAATATTTAGATGAAATGGATTATGCAAATATAGATAAATCAAAAGTCGAAAAATTAACCAAAACTTACATCCTTGAACGTGAGATTGCCTTCAAACAGCCATTTCCACGTAGTCTTGAATTCATCTAAATTTCGGAAAATAAACAAGTTTGTTATCTGCGTCGTTCGACAATGCTCAAACAAGTTTGGCATTGTGCTCACTATCCTCGATAATTAGTTCGCCCCGGGTGTCTAAACCTACCCCATCATTTTTCAAAATTTCCCAAAACTAGCTAAAAGTGCCTATCTACAGGCACAGGTCAAGGGTTCAAATAGCGACCAAAATCTTCATGCAACCGTATCAGGTTTTGTGATGAAAAACGTAAAGTAAAGTACTTAAGCGGTTAATTAAGGCTTAAGTCCCGTATAGGTGGTACATGGGACTTGAACAATTTTACCTTATCTTAACTAGTCCATATAAAGCCTCTTGTTTCTTATCTTGTTCAATAAACTTATAAAGATATCTTTCTAAACCATCTTTACAACCTTTTGTATTGACTGAGATCTTTTCTGCCCTTTTGAGTTTTTGGGGTAAATAAAACATAAGGATATCAATTCTGACTCTAAATCCTCTATCCCTAAGTGAATGTTCAAAGAAGTGATAGATAATGTCCCCAAATTCTGATTTAACTGTCATTGAATCGTCAATAACAAACTTTCCATCTTTTATTTCGCAAGTTCCAGCTTGAATATCGTAATCGTATCCTGCAAAATCGTTATGGCAAACATCTGTTCTATTTTTATCATATTTATCAGTACCTGTCTTCAAAATTAGATCTGCAAGCTCATCTAGATCATATTTAGGATGATCTTGAGAACCTATTGCTCTAAGTAGATACTTTCCATCTTTAAATAATTTCACTATTTGATCATCTACATAGGTACCTATTTTCATGTAATTAGGTTTCTGATCGATAGTGTAGGAAGGTGCACTTATTTCCACTAATTTCGTTGACATAGTCATTTTCTAAAAATTATTTTAATAGGATAAATATACAATAGTTTGTTTATAGTTGGCAAAGTGATATTTCTATTTCTAAACTAGTAGTTAACTTATTGAGATTACATCTATAACAACAAAAACAACTGAAAAGAAAGTTGTTTTTGTGAAACAGTTTACATATTCGAAGTTGAACACTCAATTGTCCCTAGAGAATTTGTACAGATTTCATTTCTCAAAGAACTTTATGAAGAGAAGTTCTCAAATAAGGTGTTTTTTAAAGGTGGAACAGCAATTCGACTTTTATATGGAGGAAAACGATTTTCTGAGGATCTTGATTTTACTGTGCTACTTGATGAGGGAGATTTTCAGGAACAGATCTCTAGGCTTTTTAGCAAACTGGAAAATCAGTACCCTTTAAAATTCAAAGAAAAGAAAACAATTACTGGAAAAACTTACTTGTTAACTGCTATCCTCCCATTCCTGAAAAATAACGTTTATGTGAAATTAGACTTTTCATTGAGAGAGAATGTTATTCAACAAGAAAAAGAGATATTGAAAACAGAATATCCTGTTGTTGTCCAGAGCTTCATTAATTGTTTGAGTAAAGATGAAATACTTGCAGAGAAAATTCGAGCAGTTTTAAAACGAGAAAAACATAGAGATTTATATGATCTTTGGATTTTGCAGGAGCTTGGAGCAAAAGTAGACATTTCATTAATTACTGAAATGTTGAAATACTACAATGAAGATTTTGATAAGGATGAGTTAATGCAAAGATTGAAGGCATTTACTAAGGAAGGATTTGTTAAAGATTTAAGACCTTTTGTTCCTATTAATGAGAGAGAAGCTCGGGGAGTTGTTTGAATATGTGGTTGTTTATTTAGAGAAAAGTTTCCAAGCTATATAACAACTCACTGTAGTTTAGAAATTCAACTTCCAATTTACCGAAAATCTATTTCTCGGATCCAACATTTTGAAACTAAAGTGGTTGACGCCAAATTTAGCTGAAACTGACATCTTTGAATGTAAGATTGTCTTCAAACAGCCACTTCCCCGTTGTTTTGAATTCGTCTGAATTTTAGAACAAAGTTCCTTATAGGCGAAATTTGCTGTATAATATAACTATGATAGAAATTCAAAGGGCAGAAAAAGGAGAAAACTTAGATAACGATTGGAAAAATGCAAATGAAGCTCATTTTGGGAAAGCAGTTCAGTGGGAAGTTGAAAAATTTAGATTCAAAGCTGTTAAAAACGGAGAAATAATTGGGAAAATAACTGGAAAGTTCGAAGCTGGGACAGTTTTTGTTAATTCTCTAATAGTTAAGAAAGGTTTTCGTGGAAAAGGAGTAGGATCTCAACTTATTCAAAAGGCAGAAAATTTTGGTCAAAAGAAACAAGCTCATAAAATATGGCTTCTTACTGGAAAAACTTGGAAGGAGAATTCTTTTTATAAAAAACAAGGTTTCAAATTAGCGAGTGAACTTAGAGACTTTTATTTGCATAGTGATTTTGTAATTTACACTAAAGATATATGAACTCTTCATAAATTGAAACTTAAGCTAACTTCCGGAGAAGGAAGCTTGCATTTTTTCCAAGCGAGCTGTTAATATTTATAATCTCCTAACTAATAAGTGATCCAGCTTTCCGCCAGCTCAATAAATTCGTATAAGCACAGTCCTTTCGTCGTTCGAATAAGTGACTTTTGGTATAATGAGTACATGAAAACGGGACTTTTACAATGATGTGAGACCACATGAGGGTTTAGGATAAATTTGGCCCAACAATTATGCTAAAAAGATGGGCTTGAAGTTGTACACTATTTGACCCTAGATTTTGCCTAAAAAGATGGCTACTTGACAAAGTTTTAAGGCATTATTATCGTGTAAATATGGACACGGATTTGAAGGTTTAGATAGCATTTAGCTCAAGTTAATCTTTAATCATAAATATAGGTATTTTGTTATGATGAAGAAATTTTTTAAAATCAGTTTAATCGGGTTTGTGTTTGTTACAGTTCTTTTTTTGCTATCTTTGGATCGGGCCTATGCAGACGAACACTTAGGGATTGTCGAAGCAAAGCAGGTTTTAATCGAACAAACAAATAATTTTGAAGCTTCAAGGTATCTTTTCCATAAACTCGAAATTTCCGAGTACCTGACTTTCATGGAATCCCTTGACCGGAGTGAGACTGATTTCTCTATCGATGAGGACAAATATCGAGTTTTCAACTTTCAAAGCTACCCTGGGGTCTATTTTATTCTGACAGATACACTCCAAGAGTTTGACTGTCTCTCATCTCGAGATTGCGAAAATTACTATAA
>WJKH01000027.1 GCA_014729235.1 Candidatus Dojkabacteria bacterium
CCTGTGTAATCTCTTTATAGGGAGATTTTACATTTCTTCTAAAGTTCCATCGCGGTATCTGGAAACACTAGACACGTTGGAACGTGATAATAAAGGGAGGATTTTGCTTGGAAGAGTTTCGATATTTCCCTTT
Source organism: Candidatus Dojkabacteria bacterium (assembly GCA_014729235.1). Classification (GTDB taxonomy): domain Bacteria; phylum Patescibacteriota; class Dojkabacteria; order SC72; family WJKH01; genus WJKH01. Next base: position 134 of record WJKH01000027.1, read on the forward strand.
GAAATTCTTCATTCAATTGGATTTCAGAGCTGTTTGCTTTGCAGCCGGAAGATTTGTTCACAGCCATCTGCTAACTTAACGAATTGCAATTATCTTCAACGTTAGCATAGTCTCGTTTACTGATGCTTCAATTGAGTCGCCGGGGGCTTTGCCAATAATAGCCTTACCTATCGGACTCTCTGAGGAAATCTTATTTTCCAGGGGATTGGCTTCAACGGGATGAACAATTGTGTATTCGGATTCTTTGCTGTCGCCAATTTTAAGAACGACACAAGCGCCTATCCCGACTTTTTGGCCCGATAGTTCGGAGTTTTTGACAGTTTCGCTATTTTTTAATAGAGCCTTTATCTCAATAATCTGCTCTGAAGCGTCTTCAAGCAGGTCTTTTGCTAGATAAAAGGCATCACATTCGCGCTCATCGCCTTCTTTTACAGCGGCAATATAAGATTTCATGTAGCGTGCCTCCTTTTTCTTGAGGTCATTCAGCCTTTTTTCCAGACGTTTCTTCTCTTTTTGAGTGATTTTTACTTTTTCTTGTTTCACAGCACCTTTTTTACTATAATTAGATCCGTATTATACCACGCTAAATTGTTAAGTTTGTAACAATGCTTCCGACTGGTTATAAGATTCTTCCGGATTTAGTAAATAGCATCGAGAAGGCTGAAGTAGTCTTAATTGTCTCCCATAAACGACCGGATTATGATGCCGTTTGTTCCTCTCTCGCGCTTTATAGATTATTAACTAATGCTTATCCGGACAAAAAGATAGTAGTTGGAAATGAAGATAGCCCTTCGCCCAGGATGAAGCATTTAGAGGACTATAACAAGATTCATGTTGACGATTTGTCCAGTCTTATAAGGACTTATTCCCCTCAACTTATAATTTGTCTTGATGGTTCACTTCATTCGAGATTTACCTGGGACGAAAAGACGGCTCGCGATCTAATTATTGAAGAGAAAATTTCTACAGCAGTCATTGATCATCATACTTCTGATGATATTACTCCTGATGCCTTTGATATCTACGTGAACAATAAGGCGGCGGCTACTTCTGAAGAGCTGTACAAAGTTTTTATTCAGGGACTGGGTTGGAAGCTGGATTCTCAAATTGCCGAGTATCTTCAACTAGGGATTCTGTCGGATACAAACAGATTTCTTTACAAGATCGGAAATTTTATTGAAACTGCTAAAATTGTTAATGAGCTCATGCTGAAAGGTGCCGAAATCCAGAGGCTTAGCGGAAAAGTTGATGAGCTAAGTGACTTGGACTTACAGGTGTTTCAGGAGATGTTTAAGAATCTTCAAATAACCGACAGTCTTAATTATAGTTTTGTAAGTGACAAATTTAGTAATGAGTTACAGGCAGCAAATACGGATTACACTGAATACAAGCTTGCAAGAAGGCGTTTTGTGGATGATTTTGTAACAGGTGGGAAAAATGGTTGGGGATTCATCGTCGCCAGGGATTGGAAGAGTGACGGTTTGTATAATGGTTCTTTCCGTTCCAATGAGGGGATTGCTGAATGTGATAAGTTGGCAAATCTTTTTGATGGCGGTGGTCATAAGCTTGCTGCGGGTTTTGATTTGGAAGCCGGTTCAGTTGATGAAGCGATACAACTGATTCTCCAACGGATCGATAAGTACACTTTATAGGTTAGCGGGGGTGAATTATTCTAGAAAATGTGCTATAATACAACGATCTTTGTTAAAGGTTAATTATGATTGTATGGGTGTGGATTTGTACTCTAAGAGATTGCTACAGATTTTAATTAAATTATCTATAGGTTAGCGGGGGTGGAGGAGGAAACTAAAACATCACAAATCCCAAAAAATTTTGACTCGCAGACTCAGGAAGCGAGGATTTATAAAATATGGGAAGATTCCGGGGTATTTTCACCGGAAGGCTCTGAAGCAGAGATTATAAAACAGGGCATCGAGCCTGGAAAGCCCTTTGTTATGACATTGCCGCCTCCAAATGCAAATGGAGATTTACATGTTGGACATACTTGCGGCTATTCTTTTCAGGATGCAATGGGACGATACTATCGTATGCATGGACGGCCAACACTCTTACTACCGGGAAAAGATCATGCAAGCATTCAGACTGAGGCTGTTTATATTCGACATTTGGAAGAAAAGGGGATTGATAAATGGGAGTTGGGACGGGAAAAGTTCTACAAAATGTGTTATGACTTTTGCATTGAGAGAGCAAACGATGCCCGTTCGCAGGAGAAAAAAATCGGACTTTCAGCTGATTGGAACCGTGAGCTTTTTACTCTGGATGAAAGATTAAATACTGTCATATACGACACGTTTTTCAAGATGTACGATGATGGACTGATTTATCGTGGAAAATACATAATCAATCAGTGTCCACACTGCCGGACGGCACTGGCAGATATTGATACTGTGCATGAAAAGAGCAGAGGAATATTGGCGGAAATAATTTATCCATTTGTTGATGAAGCGGATCAGAAAGTTGCGGAAAGAGATTTTGCGGCAAATCCGATTAATATTAAAGACGATCATGGAAAAGTTATTGATACGAAGATTCTTAGCTTGAAAGGAATTACTGTAGCTACAACTCGACCCGAGACTATGCTTGGTGATACAGCCATTGCCGTGCATCCGGACGATCCTAAATACAAAAATTTAATTGGCAAGAAAGTCAGGATTCCAATTGTGGATCGAGAGATCCCAATTATTGCTGATCAGGAAGTTGATATGCAATTTGGGACAGCTGCTGTAAAAGTAACACCAGCGCATTCTCCGGTTGACTTTGAAATCGGGAAACGACATGATCTTCCAGTTATTAATGTGATCGATGAATTGGGAAGAATAACTGCTCCAGCTCCGGATAAGTATATCGGGATGGATACTGTTGAGTGCTCAAAAGCTTTGGTAAAAGATCTCGAGGAATTGAGTTTGCTCGTAGATATTAAGAATTACAAGCATGAGATTGTTCAGTGCGAGCGCTGTGATACTCCAATTCAGCATATTGTTTCATATCAATGGTTTGTTGATGTAGAGCCTTTAGCTAAAAAAGCACTTGCAGTTTTGAAAAATGGTGGGACAAAAATAATCCCTGATGGTCAGCAGAGTGCACTTATACATTTTTTTGAAAATATTGAGCCGTGGTGTATTTCCCGGCAATTATGGTGGGGACAGGATATTCCCGTTTGGTATAGCGGAGGGAAAGAACTTCATGACTGGCTGCTTGAAGAGGTTGAAAAGTCAGGATTGGGCAAAGGTGTCTCTGAGCTGTCAGAAAAGGAACGAAGTGATCTCATTGCGAAATTTGAAGATGAAATGGGTAAAAAGGTTACAGGGACGGGTAATATATTTGTACAGAAGGATAAGCCTGAAAATGATCCGGACTGGGATGGTGGTCCATCAGAACTATTGTTTGAAAAAGAATCCGATATCCTGGATACATGGTTTAGTTCCGGACAGTGGCCATTTTCAACTCTAGGTGGGCCGGGTGGTGATGATTACTCGAAATACTATCCAACGGATGTGTTGGAGACTGCCAGGGATATTCTTTTTTGGTGGGTAGCTAGAATGATGATGCTGGGGATTTACCGGACAGGTAAAACTCCTTTTCATACAGTATATCTTCATGGGATGATTTTGGCTGAAGATGGGAAGAAGATGTCAAAATCCCGTGGGAACGGAGTCTCTCCTATGGAGGTCATTAGAACTTATGGGGCAGATGCTTTGAGACTTTGGTATTATTCCGATACTTTGCCTGGGGCGAATTCTCCACTGAGAACGGAAAAGATCAAGGGAAATCGAAATTTTGTTAATAAAATTTGGAATGCTTTTCGCTTTGTGATAATGAATGTTCAGGATAGCGAATTAGAGCAGCTTCGAGAAAAGCTGGAAGAAATCAGCACTGAAATGAATGCAATGAGTGACGGTATCGATGCAGAGAAGGGAGAGGAGTATCAGAAAGAGCATATGTATTCTATGATTACAAAGACAAATATTCAGCAGATTGACGGATACGTTGAAGAATATCGGTTTAACCTGGCTGCTGAGGAGATTCGTGAATTTTTCTGGCATACAATTTGCGACAAGTGGATAGAGGAGGTCAAGAATAAGATTCAAGACTTAAAACCGGGAGATAGTACCCGTATTCGTGTCCTTGCAAGCTTAATTCACCCAATGATGCAGTATCTAAAAGCCATGCATCCATTTATTCCGTTTATTACAGAGGCTGTCTGGCAGGAATTGGTGAAGCTGGGTCTAGCCGATGGAGATCTGATTATTCAAGTGTCAAATTGAGCTTCCGGGCCAAAACCCTGTGAAGTTGATTGCAGAAGCCTAACTTTCATGCCATACATATTGATAAATATTGGAGCTATGAGGTGTAATTGAAATTGTCAGAAAGTCTTGGATTTTAGGTCAAAGAAGGATTAAGGTTCTGATTTAATAGGACGATAAATATAAAATGGAGAAGCAAAAAACAAAACAACGGGTAATAAATTTCAAATATCCTCTAGAGGTATATGTTTTTTGGATTATATCGTTTGTGACAGGGTTCGAGCTGGTAGGTGGGGTGTTGGTACTATTTTTGAGGGAGTGGGGCGGTTTGAGTCAACTCCAGACGCAGACGCTTCAGAGCTGGTTTATGTTTATGATTTTCTTGATGGAAATCCCTACAGGATTAATTGGTGATATCAAAGGGCGTAAGTTTTCAGTAGTGTGTAGTTATATTTTTCTGATAATTGGGCCTGTAATTTACGGACTATTTCCAAATTTTAAACTCTTTCTTTTAAGCGAGGCTATCTTTGCCATCGGGGCGGCTTTTAGCTCAGGAGCGATGGAAGCCTTAATGTATGATACTGTCAAGGAGAAGGGGTTACTTGATGAGTATAATAAAATCAACACAGTTAACAGGAGCGTTCAGTCAATTGGACGGTTGATTGCAGCTCCTCTTGGAGGTTTAGCTGTTGCATTATTGCCTGTAAACATTATTTTTCAATTGTGGGCAGTAAATTCGGTCATTTGCTTGATAATACTGTTAATCTTTATTAAGGAACCTGAAGTTATTTCCCGGAGAGAGCTGGTTCCCGATTACAAGGAAGTATTTAAGAAGAGTCTAGCAACTTTGAGAGACAACAAAAAGCTGCAAAAACTTGTTGCTTATATGATATCTGTTAGTGTAGGCGGGTATTTTGTTTTGTGGCTCTACCAGACTCTGATGCTTGAGGCGGGTGTTCCGGACACTCAGTACGGGTTTTATCGGATTTTATTTATGGTAGGCCAGATGCTGATAGGATTCGTCTTATCTGATTTGCTTGAAAAGCACAAACATAGGCGGTTGATTTTGATAATATGCGGCCTGCTCTTTGGTCTGGTGTATATTTTAGCTGGCTGGATTAGTGAAATTTGGACTATAGTTGTCTTCATCGTAATTGGTGGATATGGAAAGGAGCACAGAGGCGTTTTCTCTAAGTATTTAAATGCTTATATTGAAAGCGATGAGAGGTCTACAACACTATCATTTATTTCGATGTTTAAGAGAATAATCCTGGCTGTTTTAAATCCTTTTGTTGGTTGGGCCGCTGACCGGAGTCTGTCACTTACGCTTGTCGCAATAGGTATTTTTATAATTATATCTTCCTTTGTGCTGATGCCAAATGAGATAGCTAATCCTGATTCGTGATAGGCCTGGTTCAAAATATTTTCTGACTCTGAATCAGTGGGTGTTGAGCTCCAGCGAAGGCATTGACTGCTTATTTGTCTAAAATGGCAGGTTGACGCGGGATTTATAGGTCGGGCTTTTTGAATAAGATCCCTTTTTCCTGAGAGTTCAGAAGGTTGAGTGCTTTTTCTGCAGATTCTGGAATTACCGGAAGATAGCACTTTGCAGCTGCGCGAAGTAGATAGCCTAGATTTTGCAGAATCTCAGAAGCTTTATCGATACTGACTGATTTATCCCATGGAGCTTCGTCTGTAATATATTGGTTGCCATAAGCTGTTAACTCTGCGATTTTTTCATAGGCTTGATTGAGCTCATAGATGTTCATTAAATTCTCATAATCTTCGATGAATTTATCAACTTTTTCGATGAAATCACTAGCAGTTGCGGAGTCAGAATTTATATCAATTTCTTTTGAATTTGCCAGGTGAATGACACGATTTAGCAAATTCCCGAACTTATCAGCTAAATGATCATTATAGATAGCCTGTAGGCGGGCTTCTGAAAGTCCAAAGTCGTCAAAAGTTGGTACGCCTGCGGCAAAGTAGTATCGTACGGCTTCAACACCATATTTGTCGGCGAGGTCTTGAGGGTCAACGACGTTTCCAATTGTTTTGCTCATCTTCTTACCATCTTCAGCGAGAACCATTCCATGAACAAGAAGCTTCTTTGTAAAGGGGAGACCTATTGCTGCGAGCATACCTTGCCAGATAGCTCCCTGAAAACGGAGATTGTCCGGCCCGCAAAGCTGAATCCCCGGCCAGTGGTTTTGGAATTTATCCTGATCTGTACCGTAACCTACTGCAAAAATATAATTTGTCAATGCATCAAACCACACGTAAACGACTTGGGAAGGATCATCAGGCACTTCAATTCCCCAGGGGAGGTTTTCTTTCAGTCTTGATATGCTGATGTCCTGCAATCCATCTTTTACGAAGTTGATCAGGGACTTGTGTTTGTTTTGAGGTTTTACAAATTCCGGGTTGATTTTCTCTAGATATTTAAGAATATCATCTGTAAAGGCTGATAGTTTAAAGAAATAGTTTTCTTCTTCGAAATCTACGGGTTTTTTGTTGTGATCCGGGCATTTGCCATCGACTAGATCTTTTTCTGTTTTGAAGCTTTCACATCCTACGCAATACAATCCTTTGTACTTTTTTTTGTAAATGTAGCCATTTGCATCAACTTCCTTCCAAAATTTTTTAACTAGCTTGTGGTGTTCGGACGAAGTAGTGCGGTAAAAGTTTGAATAATCAATGCAAAATAGATCGCAGAATTCTTTCCATTTCTCAGCGTATTCATCAACGTATTTGGTTACGGGGGTGTTTGCTGATTGAGCTTTTTGAAGAATTTTCAGGCCATGTTCATCCATTCCCAGGTTAAAGAATACGTTGTCTTGTCCGAGTTTCTGTTTAAAGTACCGGCTGATGACATCGGCTTGTATAAATTCAAGTGCATGTCCGACATGTGGGCGGGCATTAACGTATGGAAGAGTTGTTGTGATGTAAAATTTCTCTGTTTTCTTCATATTGCTTATTATAGCAGTCTTAGTGCTGTGTGACAATTTGCGCCTGAAGTCTTCTGTAATTGAACCGCAAGATTTCTGATTTTAGCTTGGTTAGGTAATTAACGTTTCTCGGGGTATGGTTTTCCAGGAATTATGATATGCTTTTACTTAGTATGTTGTACAAAAGTCCTCCAAAAATTATCAACGCCATTTTAATAATCTTTGTGTTCTTTTGTTATAGAACGTTCATTTCTAACGTCTCAGCTAGTGAAATATGGAAACTTAAGAACGAAGCTGAAATGATCAATACTTCTAGTCGCCTTTATTTTGACAGCTACGAGAGCGAAGTTAGAATTAATCGAGATGGAAGTCTGGAGGGCTATGCCTGGTCTGATGATCTGGGGTGGATTGATTTTGGTTGGAAAGAGGGGGTGAGGGTTAATTGGCACGAAGCTGAGCTAGAGGGGCAGGCTAAGGTTTTAAATACAAACGAGTATGTTTATTTTGATGAAAATGATGCTAAGGTGCAGGTAGACTTTGAAGATGGTGAGATGACGGGCTATGCTTGGTCTCAGGATATAGGTTGGATTGGGTTTAACGGAGTAGAAATTGATGGAGATCTTGATAATTTAGCCAGAACTGGGAACGGGATATCTCAGATACTTATTCTCCTAACACTTTTGGGTTTGGCGTATAAAATGTGCGCAGATAAATTATTAAAGAAAGAAGCATTATGATTCCCTCAAAAATTACCCTAAAGACAAAATACGTTTTATATGCAATTTTGGGAATATTGTCACTTCTGCTGTTTAACAGGGTCTCTGCAGTTATTGCAGAGCAAGCAGGTGACTCACCTGAAAGTGGAACAAATTCAAGACTAAATCAGTTGTATGAAAGTTTAATAAGTCTTAATTATGGTGATGAGGGTACGGGGGACTGGGGGGGAAGTGGAATCGAATCAAAACTGCGGCAGAATGGACTCCAGACTCGGGGTTATCTGCAGAGGAGGTTTTGAGTGGAGAAAAGTTTTATAGTGGATCACGTCAAGCTCAATATGGAACCGCAACTCCTCAAATTGACTACGCTGAACAATCTCTGATAGCCTGGGATGATCTCTATACTGGAGATTACAGTTCTGAGGAATCTGATTGGGTGGCGACTGTATCCGATCAGGTGTACTTGGATACCAGAACTGGATTGTATTGGCATAACCCCGGGATTAGCGCGTATAACTGTTTTGACAATAGCACTTGTGATTTTTTTTCAACTGAACCCCGCGGTGATTATGATGGGAGCGATATTGGGACCTGCACTGGGGGAGGGACTGAGTGTGGTCCAGCCGGTAATGCAATTAATTATTGTGCTACTCTTTCTTTGGATTCAGATGGTGATTCTACTCTAGAAACGGATTGGTATTTACCTTCTGTTAAAGAGCTTTTTCAAGCTCAGATTGACGGAATAGCCAATCATTTTGCTTTAACTCCAGGTAGTTATTGGTCATCGACCGAAGCTTCTCCATCTCCCAACAGTGTATGGACTCCGTATATGCCTTATCCAACGGGGTCAAATTCAGGTAAAGAGTTTAATAGACCGTTTTTGTGTGTCAGGAGAGATTAAGCTCGATTCAATCTACTAATTAATCGTGAAATCTGCTATATTAGAAGGTAGAAAATAATTTAAATCTGCCTTGCCCTTGGCTTCCAAGAATTTGCCCCAATCAATAAATCTACTCGATCCGGTATTGGAACCGGAAGATATATGGACTAAAGCCTATAATTGGATTGTAAACATAGGCAGAGTTTTATTAGTCTTTGTTGAAATAATCGTTTTAGCAGTTTTTTATATCCGATATACTTACGATAAAGTAAAAAATGATCTAACTGAGGACATAAATCGTAAAATTCTTTCGGTTTTATCGCTGCCCGAGAACCGCCGCGACGAAAGGAAGTTTCGAAGCTATCTCAATCTTATTGACGATATAAAGTTAGTACAGGACAATCAAAAGCTCAATTCAGATAGATTGGCAATTATATTGGACACTCTGCCGCAGGAATTTGAACTGCAGACGATATCGTTTGTAGGAAATCGTGTGAGCTTAAGTCTTTTGTCAAGAGACTTTGACTCAATTTCTGCTTATACTGCAGATTTAAAAGAAAATCCGCTAATAGATGAAAATGTTAAAGTTTCCCTCTCAAAAGAAGCAGAAGAGGAAGATTTTTACAGTACAGACATTGAATTCACGGTATCATTTAAATTCATCACGTCGGAAGAGTAGGCATGGCAAAAAGTAGTTTATCTCGAGAAAAAGCTCTTAAAGTTATTGAAAATTCCCGACAAAAAGCTGTCGGATACCTTGTTTTTACCCTTTTTGTTGTGTCGCTCTTACTTATTGGCGCTATCCGTCCGACCGTTTTGACTGTGATTGATCTATTGACTGAGATTGAAGAAAAGGAGGCTACGGTTGAAAAGCTCGATAACAAGATTAATGCTCTTAAAGAGCTTCGCACTGAATATAACGGAGGTATTCGTGACTCAATTGCTGATCTTTCAATGGTATTTCCAACTCGTGGGGATTTTAGTCTGTTTTTAGCTAATATTGAGAAAATAGCCGACAGCCAGGGATTTGGCCTTGTTAATATCAGTTTTGAAAAGTATACGGAGCCTAGTGAGGGTGAGATAAATCCAGTTTCGCCCGATGTTTTAGTCCCATGGACTGTGATAATTAATGTTCGCGGTGATAGTGCTAATCTCATTAAATTGCTTAAATCCATTGAGAGTATGCCTATGTATCCGGAAATTCAGAATGTTTCGTTTTCAAACAAGGTTGATGATCAAGGTATGACAACTTTCACTGTGGTTATAAAGGTTTACAAGATTGAGGATCCTGAGTTTTATGAAATGAAATGATAGGTTAATTATTATTAAATAGTCTAATGAGAAAGCCATTTGTAGCTCTGTTGATTCTTGCAGTTCTGGGAATAGCCGTCTGGGTCGGTTTTTCAATTTACTTTGCTCTAACATCGATAGATGAAGACCCTGAAGTTGAGATTTATGCCGCTCCTATCAAGTCTTCTTTTAATATTGAGGAGATTTCTGATACAAATTCACGGATTAAGGAGAATTTAATTGTTCAGCCTGAAGTTTTTCTTGATTTAGAGGATTAGTTGATCTTATTTATTGCTCACATCAGGCGAATATTCTGGCCTACAGTCGATGAGATTCATATCCCTAGCCTGCAGCTTTACTGAATGTCAATATAATCCTTTAACTTCTTATCATAAGACCTCTCCTTCAACTTCTTCAAAGCCTTCGCCTCAATCTGACGAATACGCTCTCTGGTCACACCAAATTCACGGCCAACCTCCTCCAAAGTGCGAGTTACGCCATCCTCAAGCCCAAACCTCAGCGACAGAACCTTTCTTTCTCGATCCTGAAGAGTACCGAGGATCTCCTTCATTTGCTTTTTCAGATACTCTATTGTAGCAATTTGGTCAGGAGATAAGGAAAATTCGTCGGCAATAATATCTTCAAGTTTATTGTCTTTTTCGTCCCCAATTGGAGTAGATAGTGAGGCTGGATTTTGCTTGATTTTCTTAATTTCCTCGACCTTCTCAACCTCAATTTCCATCTCTTCAGCTATCTCTTCGCTTTTAGGTTTGCGGCCGAGCTTAGAAGCCAAAATCGCTTGAACTTTGTTAAACTTGTTTATTGTTTCAATCATATGAACAGGAATTCTAATAGTTCTGGCTTGATCTGCAATTGCACGGGTAATTGCCTGACGGATCCACCAAGTAGCGTAGGTTGAGAATTTGAACCCTTTGGTATAGTCAAACTTTTCTACAGCGCGCATTAATCCCATATTTCCTTCCTGGATTAGGTCAAGCAAGTCAAGGCCGCGTTTAGCGTATTTCTTGGCGATACTTACAACAAGTCGCAGATTAGCTGTAATCAAAAGGTTATGAGCTTCCTGATCGCCCTTTTCAATTCTTTTTGCCAGAATAACCTCTTCTTCACCTGTGAGAAGGGGAATTTTACCAATCTCATGAAGATATGAGCGAATAGCGTCTGTTGAACTTCCGGCCTGGATAGACTTTAAAATTTTAATTTTTTTCTCCAGCGTAAGATTATCTGTGCTGGTTGTGTCAGGGGTGTCGTCCTCATCATCCAGATCTATAACCTCAACATTTTCCTCCTGGAGACGGCTAAATATTTGATCTATAGCATCAATGTCGTCTTCTACATTTGGAAAAGCTTGGAGAATTTCTGTTTGCGTCAAAAAACCTTGCTTTTGTCCCTTCTCTACAAGCTTATCAAGGATTTTTTTGCGTCTTTTGGTTTGTTTCATTAAAGTATTAGTGTTATAATTTAAACATGGGATCAAAAATCAGTAAAAAAACTAAATCCACAAAGAATTCTAAAAGTATTTTTCTCAAAAAGAAGAATAGTGACACAGAATCCAAGAAGGAATTCTTTATAGAAAGCGTTTCTAAATTTTGCGATAGGTGCGGTACGCCTTATAGTACTTCTGATGTTCATATTGTTCAGGAGACAAGTTCCAGCACCATTATACACTTTTCTTGCTCCAATTGTCTATCGAATCACATTGCTAACTTTGTGCCGGCAATTGGGACTGTCAGCAGGATGCCAATAAATACTGATCTAACTTCTGACGAGATAGTAGGGTTCATCAGATCAGGTAAAGTTTCTACGGACGATGTACTAGATGTGTATGATCGACTAAATGACTAGGTTTAATTAATTATTTCCTTGTTCCTCAACATTTTCAGGAGTTTCTGGCGTTGTTGCTTCCTCAACAGCAGGAGTTTCTATAGGTGTTTCTCTGATTACTGGAGCGACATTTATTATAATCTTGTCTGAAGGGCGATATAGAATTGCCTTCTTTTGGTAAATAATTAGTTTATCGCCATTTTCAACTCCCTGGTAGAAGTCAGGGTTATCTTCAATTAACTTTGTGTTGTCAGTAACAGTTGCAATCGTTGGTGTCTCATCGGGGAGCACAATGATTTTTCTAAGTTCTGATATAACTTGCTGTGTATCCTGAGATTGAACTTCAGGGCTGTTAGCATTTTTACGTTCTTCAATATACAGGTAAATAAGCACTCCACAAGCTATAGTCAGGACAAGAACAAGCAGCAGCAGAAACTGTGAGCCTTTGCTGGCTTTGTTTTTTTTCTTTGTTCCCGAGTTACTTGAGTCGAAATTGGGCATTTTAGATCGCTTGGCTGTATTTTCCATATATTAAAAAGTGAAAATTAAAGATGCAATTACTTATATAGCCATATTAATGTAAATTGCTTGTCTGTGTCAAATTCTGACTGGTAAATAAGTCCGGAATTGGAACTACTCAATGAATCACTTTCAGTTATGGCCCAGGAATTTGGATAATTTATCTCAAGATTGAGTATAGAATCTTCAATTCCGGGCTGTTTGTAAATATCCAAGTCATAGACGATTTTATCATCCTTTATTGAGATAGGGAAGTAGCCTGACGAATCAGGTCTTTTGAGTGTGTATGAAATTTCAAGAGAGTTGCTGGATTTGATTGGAGTATTGAACCAGCCTCCAATAACCTTAAAGCCATTTGAATAAGTTGTTGTGTAACTATTCTCCTCAAAGCCGTCAACATAAGTTACATTTGCTGTTTCGGGCAGGAAAATTCGAAAGTAGTTGGTGTAATCGCCTTCCGGGTATACGTTTGCTACAGAACTGTTGGAAAGGTTGACTTTGTAGCTGTAGCGGATTTCATTAGGACTGATAATGTCCACATCAATGGCCGATGCGCGTGTGGTAAACAGATTTGCTTTATTTGCTCCCCAATTCCAATCTACGGCTGCAGGAGCACTTTGATAATCTTTTTTCAAAGCTCCGTTCCAGCCCTCGGTGATTAAATAACCACTAGCCTGGTCAGAGTCCATATGTATGAGGAGATCTTTTTCATCTAGGCTGTTAAGTAAGGTCTCTGCTATCAGAGGAATTTCTTTAGGGCTGAAGTTTACAACCTTTTTGATAACTTCATCTGTCAACTGACGGAGAAATTCTGATTTTTGTGTGCTGCCTGGGGTATACTCTTTGTGGATTTCAAAAATCATATCATACAGATTCTCACTGTTTACCAGGGTTTTGGCTCCGGTCGAGTCACTGAGCTCAAGGCCTCCCCATATATTTAGAAGATCCTGGATTAAATTTAGGTTCACAGCAATCACTCCATCTGCTTGATAAATATCTCCTGCTTGTTCTATAAAAAATTCCGCTGAGCTCGCGGCAGTTGGAAAGTCCGGGCTCCAGTTTGAGAGCGATAAATTCCAGTTTTCTACATCAAGTGCAGACTCCATATCGTCTGGGGCGGGATAAAACTTGTTGTTTTGAGCTAATTTGCCATCTAAATCATACACATCGTTAACTGTGAATTGCACGATTTGTCCTCCCTCTACCTGTATAATTGCAAAGCTGGATATCCAGCCTCCTGTGCTTCGTATTTCTGAAGGATTTTGCAAGAGTACTATATACTTTTTTCTTTCGTAAAGTCCCAATAGCTCAGGCATAAGAGAGAGCGTCTCTTTTGCCGGTGGGATATAAGTTTCTGATTGTAGAGCCAGGTCTTTCATAAGAATAATTTCATCTTGCAGAAACTTAGGGAAAGCTGTTACATCAATTTCACGGGCTAACTTTGCTCCCAGGATAATATCGTAGGCTGCCTTATCAAGGCTTTGTTTGTTATCAGCTATTGCTTGAAGTTCTTCTCTGTACTGCCTTGTCGATACTACTGTTACATCATCAGGTGTGACTGATGGCTGAAATTCTCTGAGATAATCTATCACAGGGACCAGGGTTTCGGTAGCTTCTTCAGTTCCTGTTGCTATATAATTTATACTGTAAAATAGGTTCGAGGTGTTTTCGTATAGTTCTCTTTGCCCAAGGATTAGAAATAACCAGTTTAATCTTTCCAGATTAGTGATTTGCGAGTTGCTGTATTTGTGAATTCTTTCAATCTTGCTGGGTATTCGTTCGGTTTCCATAGTCTGCAGGTCAGAGTAAAGAGACTTTGACTCACGGTAGGTAAGGATTCCTGTGATAATGAGTGTAAGAACAGGCCCGAGTAAGAAGTAGTAAATGGCCGTCAGGACTACTGTTATGCCCGCCAGCTTCAGAAGTGATATTGCGTTTAGCTTTTCTTTCACTTTGGCGCTTTTTAGCGGAGCAAAGAAGTTACTTACAGATTTGCCAAGTCCCGTTTGAATAGTTTTAGTTTTTTTATTAGAGGTTTCTCTGACAGTTTTGCTCTGAGTTTCTTCTACATCACTGACTTGTGCTTTAGACTTGGTATTCTGCTCAGGTTTGGAGTCTGAAGGGGAAGCTGAACTCTTATTTTCTCCGGGTTTTTTATACCACTGTTTATTGTGCCTCTCATAAGTTAGCTCAAGCATTTCGGTAATAGTTTCCTGAAGTGGTGATTTTTGTTCCCATCCGTATTCAGAGGCATTGGGAGCTGGAATATACAAATTATGCATCACAGGTGAGTCACTTGAGTGTGGTTCAAATTTGATTTCAGATGCGTTTGGATTAAGTTCGAGGACTTTATAGGCAACTGATAATGTCGTGTATTCATTATTGTTTGCAAGAGAAATAACTTCTCCCTTCGTTTTGTTGTCAAACGCTAGTTTTAAAATTCCATAAATTGCATCTTCAGCGCTGAGTAAATGATGGGTTTCCAGCCCCTCTCCAAATATTTTGATAACGTTGCTCTTAACTGCATTTTCGAATATTGAATCAAGGTCCTCATCATGAATTGCGTAGTTTTCTCCAAGGACTGTTCCAAGCCGAATTATTCTGACATTGGCATTTGATTTATCATGATACTCAGCTGTAAGAGTTTCTGAGTATTTTTGTAACTCTGAAGTGGAGTAGGGGGAGGGCGTCATATATGAGTTGTTGAATTGTTCTCGTGCAAGTTTCTTGTTTAGTTCGATGGAGGTAATGAGATTAAACTTTGCCTTATTCTTAAGTGATAGCTTCAGGCTAAGATTTAGGTTGTTTGATTCGTGTAGGAAATCGCGGCTGTTTAGAACATCCTGGCTAAGTAAATAGTCGTACTGGATAAAAAACATGTAATCAACTCTATCAATAGTTTTATAAAACTCTTCAATTCCGTGAAAATCGATAAAGTCAATTTTTGAATTCTTTTTGAGTTTCGCGATCAGGTCTTTTCCCTGCGCAGTGTAATCATCGATGATTATAACTTTACTACCTTGTTTGGCTAAAGCTTGAGCAATATCAAAGCCAAGCTGATTAGCCCCATGAACCAGAATTGACACAGGGGTTCTTATGTGAATTTTCTGAAAATCAGCTTTGCTCATCTTTTACTGTAAAATCAGATTAACTCTGTCGGGATCGGCATTAAATATGCAACGATGTTTAAGTGATAGTCCTCGTTTATTATAACCGGTACCTCAATGGTTTCATACCCCTCTGCAGTGATTTTTATCACGTGATTAGTAGCACTTATTTCATGTTTTTTTAGCGGGACTTCTGAAATGTACTCGTTGTCGATATATATAGATACTCCGGGAACTTCAGTTGAAACCGATAGACTTCCAGCGCTTTTCTTAATTGATTTTGCAGGGGTATAAAACAGCATATATCCTGATTTAATATTTTGTGGGCCGAGTTCGACGGAAATTACAGATTCTGTGTTTCTTGTAAGCTCAATTGTGAATGTCTGAGGGTCATAAAATGCTTCATTTCCGGAAATTCTGGATAATTTGACCTGGTAGGTACCTTCTTCAAGATCGCCGATGACCTGGCTTGTTTCTCCATAGTCTTTTCCGTTAACTTCAATCTCGGATTTACTGTTAGGTGTCGTAATAGAGAGGTTTGTATTGCTATAGAATGATTTGATGACAGGAATTTTTGATAGCAGCCTGTCTGCAGGCATGAATATCAAAATCATAGTAACAGCAAGAATAGTGATAATTATTAATATCGGGAGGGCAAACTTTTTCATAGGTAACTGGTTCGAATTAAGCTTAATCAATTTAGCTTAAATATAGCACTTTTCTAAGATATAAGTAAAGGGAATTGTCAGTAAGAATCGACTAATACGAATACTTTGACTCCGGGGATTCTGCTTCTTTCTCCTGTTCGAGTTTTACTCTTCGTTTTTTCGAAATTTGATGAAGAATTAGTAAGATTATTGTTCCAATAAAACCGATTAAGAATAGCAGGAAAAGTCTGGTTACTCCGGCAGTCAAAACACCCAGCGAACCAACAAGCAGTGTTACGCTTGATTCTACTAGAAGTGTCTGCTTTTTGGTTAGACCAAGCTCGAGCAATTTGTGATGTAGATGTGTTTTGTCATTAATCTTCAATAACTGAGCCAGTGATCTTGGCTTATGTTTAATGATCCTGTTGACAAGGACAAATACAAAATCAACCAGTGGGATGAATAATAGAATCATAGTTGTTGCAATCTTTGATCCACTGATGATTGCGAATACTGCAATCAAAAATCCATATGCAGTTTTTCCTGAAGCCCCGGTATAAATTTTAGCTGGCGGGAAATTATATATCAGAAACCCTAAAATTGTTCCCGAAAGCAGGATACTCATCTGAGCTACATCGACATGTCCTCCTTGAAGCCCGATTATAAAAAGAAATACTAAGGCTAATACTGAATTTCCCTCGAGGATGCCATCCGAGCCGCCAACCCATTTTACTGCGTTAATACAAACTACTATCCATCCGATTATTATCAAGTCTCCCGGAAGGATTAATTGTTGGGGCAGGCCGAAAAGTGAAAAATTCCAGGAAAAAAGATTCAGATTGAAATAACCTCCGAATGGATTTTGAATTACTTCAATATTTACAACTGAAAAGGCGATTATGAAAGCAGCCAGAATGTGAATTCCAAATTGGACTTTTGAAGGCAGGTTGAAGATGTCATCCAATGCTCCTGCCACGGTAATCAATCCGGTTGCAATCAGGATTGAAATCATGACCGGATCTTGGCCAGCTGTAAACAACATGTATCCAATAAAAGGGATTAGAACAGCTAATCCTCCAAGAAAAGGGACACGTTTTTTATGAATGTGTCGAGTTGGATTGTCGCTTGTGTTTAGAGTAGATTTAGATTTTCTCTCATGCGCAGGGAGGTCAAAGATATTGAGTTTTACCGCGATATAGCCGATTATCGGTGTCAGCAGTACGCCTGTGAAAAAAGCGATTGAGAAGTGGGGCAGATACGTCAGATAGAGCTGCCACTCAGGTGAGAATTCTTTGATTATTTCGTAAAAGGCTTCAAACATGGTAATAACTAAGTAGTTTAATTAGGGTATAAGTTGTCATTGTAATTGAGATTGTAGCATAAAAGAACATAATGGTGGAAAGTGGCTTATTATGTGAGAAATACTTGGAGCTTAGGTAAATTGAAATGAAAGTAACGATAATAGTGGCAATTGGGAGTGCTATTAAGAATTGTTTGGCTACTAAACGGTTTTCAAGTGGGATATAGAGTTGAAGAAGCGGAATTAGGGAAGGCAGAGCCTTATAGAATTTTTGAATAAGGGTTGCCTGTATGATAACGCCAGTTACTGAGAAGCAGATGAAGAGCCAGATAAGTGGGTCACGAAAATAGCGTTTTGCTTCAAAAGCTTTAAAGCGGAGGTACATCTTATCCCTGCACTTATATAGAAAATTCAGAGGTGACTGTTTCAGACCGAGTTGTAGTTGTTGTTCCTTCTCTCTCACCCCGCTAACCTATAGTGAATTCAAATTTATTTTGTTAATATATGGTATTCGAAATAACTCTGCATAAAAAACGACTAGGACTTATTACTCTATTGATTTTGAATTTCGTAACACACATTAATTTGTCATTAACATTAACTGAAAATTTGTAAAAGCACAAAGGTATTAGATTAGTCTAGCAAATTATATCATGTTTTCAAATAATTTAGGCATCGCTCAGTAATTGCGAGATTGTTAAAAATTCATCAAGTTTTAATTCGTGTGGACGTTTGGATAGCATCCGGGTGTTTAAGGTTTTAATTAAAACATCATCCTTTACGTGCGATTTGAGATTATTAAAAAGCGTTTTTCGTGGGTTGGAAAAACAGTGAAGTACGAATTGATGAAAATCCTTATATTTACGGGTTAATTGTGAATATGTAAAATCAGGATATTGATTAATAAAAAGCTGATTAGGAGTGAATTTTACAAATGCACTCTCTACTTTGGGTCGTGGTCGGAAACACTCATGGTTGATATAGAATTGAGTTTTTACGTCCGAGAGGACTTTAGTCAGCAGGGCGAGAGAATTTACTTGATTTTGCCATTGTTGATATTTCTGTGCGACTTCCTTCTGAATTATAAAGTAGGCAGTGAATTTATCTGAGAATTCAGGATTTAGTGCTAGTTCAACAAGAATTTTGCGAATTATCTTTTTGGATATGTTGTAGGGAAGGGAACCAAAAATGCTAAAAGTATAAGTTTTGTTGCCCATGTGTCGGGTACGCTGCTTGCAAATTAATTTGCCTAGATCTACCTTCAGGATATCTTTGTGGAGTAGGGGGATTTCTTGAAAATGACTATCCCACTTTTGTGCTATCTCATCATCTTTTTCTATACCAAGAATTTTGTCGGGAGCAAGAAATTGGGTAAACAACTGCGTAAAAGAACCTGTTCCGGGGCCAATTTCAATTAAAAATTCAGGATTATTTTCAACGGCAGTGCTTGCAATCTTTTGGGCGAGGTTTTTGTTACAAAAGAAGTTTTGTCCAAGTGACTTTTTGGGTTGCATATTATGGCAGTTGTTTGGTTGAATTTAAGACTCTTTACGTACAATGATAATAGGAGTTAATTCTTCGCCTTGTCCCATAGGGTTGTCAAGAAGAATTTCTCTTGCGAGCTCTTTGTCGACTGGGACATTTTTACTCATTCCAAGGACTTCAACGTTTATGTTGTTGCCATCAATTATCACTGTCGGTATGTTAAATTGGTTTTCAATTTCCTGGGCATCTTCGGGAGGATCATTTGGCCCCAGCATAGCAAATTCGTTAAAAGGCGGGATAGCATGTGGATTAAACCCATCAATTTCGCTGATTCTGTTGCCTGCTATACGATAAAAGTCTCCGTGACGACCCAAAAGGCGCGTAATACCGCCGATTATCATAGCTACAAACATTCTAAGCCAGCCAGCCTGATTTATTGCTACCTGCATCTTCCTGGGGTGGGAATAACCGATGTCTTCAGGGTACTTTTTTACTCCTTTTACAATTAATTTTGCCAGCAAACCGGGTCTTACAGTTGATTCGTGAATAACTCTTCCCTGTGAAATTGTCAGGAATTTTTCAGAGATTGCAATCCAGTCTCCCTTTTTGATTTTGGGGGCAACGTATTTTTTAATCAAGGGCTCGAGTGGCTCCTTAATGTGAATTAAATGTGTTTTTACAGGGTAACGGTTATAGGCAATATTTCGTATTGTAATAGGAATAGGATCCGGGTCAACGTAATCGCGAGTGGGGGCTTTTTTATCATTTTCAATATGATCGTCCTGCATTTGTGATTTATATGAAATGTTAATTTGTTAGAGTTTACATCAATTTGCCAAACTTTTAAAGGCAGATTCTCTCGCTTTTGTGTGGAGATAAACTAACAACATTTCCTCCCATATTCTTTGCAAAGTAGCTGTCGTGGGAGACATAAATTATAGCTCCGGCAAAATCATCAAGAAAATTCTCAAGCTCCTCAATTGATGGCAGGTCTAGATGATTTGTGGGTTCATCCAGAATTAGAATATCGGGCTTTTTCATAAGCATTTTCATAAGCTGAAATCTAGCTTTTTCCCCTCCTGAAAGCTCACGGATATTCGTTTTGCTGTGAAGCTCAACATTGAATAAATACATTCTTAACAGCTGGATTACTTTTTGATCGTTTACCGGCATTTCATTCTCTTTAAGGATTTTTTCAATTCCGTCCCAGAGAGAAAGATCCAGGTCAGTTGTATCAACTTCTTGCTTGTAAACTCCAAGTTTTATACTTCTCTTTACCTCTATACTTCCTGAATAATTTTTAATATTTCCATTCAAATCTTCTGCCTCAATCTTCTTGATCAAATACTTAAGAAATGTTGTTTTCCCAATCCCGTTGCGACCCTGCAGATTTATTCTGTCTCCTTCAAAAACATCGAAATCAATCGGGCTGAAGAGAGGGCAGTCGTATCCGAGGGTAACTTTATTGATTTGCAGCAGCAGTCTCTGAACTTGCTTCGTACTTGAATCTTGCTTTAGTTGAATGTTTTGCGACTTATACTCCTTGTACAAATCTTTGAGCTGATCTGGTAAGTTTTTCTCAGTTTCGGCATCTATCCAAAATGACGGCTTTTTCAGCGTTTCTTTAAGTTTTTGGTATTCCCGTTTGAATCTCTCTTCGAGCTGTTTAGCGCGGTCTCGACCTTTATCGCTTTTTGCACTGAGTTTCTTTTCTTTAGCATCATTCATTTGTTTCTTAATCTTATCGATCCTTTTAGAGTCAGTTTCATAAGAATGAACAAGTGTTATTGTCTCAATAGCGTTTTGACGTAAATAGTGCTCATAATTTCCTCTGTATGTGGAAATATTTTGATCTTTAAGCTCATAAATCTTGTTAACATGGTGCAAAACGTCTCTATCATGAGTGATAATCAAAAGTGTTTTGTTAAATTGATTCATCCACTCTAGAAATTTCTGTTTTCCGACTGTATCCATGTGATTTGTAGGCTCATCGATCAGGGCCAGTTGTGCATTACTGAACATAACTCGAGTAAGTTCTACAAATCTTTTTTCTCCGCCTGATAATGACAGTATTGAAGAAAGCGCTTTATCTTCATCAATTTGAAAACTTGCCAAAGTGCTGAGGATTTCATCCTCAACTGTATAATATCCGAGCTCGGTGTAGGTATCTATAGCTTCAAGATACTCTTGATCATAATTTTTAGAATTTTCGTGTTTTCTGATGACTCGCTGCAATAGAGAATATTGCGGCACGCTATCCAGGATATAGTCGAGCGGAGTTGTATCGGGCTGTAGATCTTCTCCCAGGAAGTGCTCTTGCTGGGTGAGAACAATCGACAGACCACTGGATTTTTCAACACTTCCTTCGAAATCAGTATCGTTTGAAGCAATAATATTGAGAAGTGTTGTCTTTCCGGTTCCGTTTCTCCCAATCAGAGCGGTTTTCTCACTTTCATTGAGAATAAGATCCAGGTTGCTGTATAGTGTCTTGTTGCCTATTGATTTGTGAAGATCTTTTATTTGTAAAAGCATAATATAAATTGAATTACAAAATAATCCTGCATGAAAAGGCGACCAGGACTCTTTGCAATAGTATTAGGTCATTGGTCCCTGCCCCTCGTTATATCTTAAACCTGCCGGCTGCGCGCGCTTTTCAACTGCAGTCTTCTTTCGTAATTCAAATTAATATTTTAGATATAAGGTAAATTACAAAATAATCCTGCAAGAAAAGGCGACAAGGACTTATTGCCATTGAATTGTGTCTTTCTTTCCAACACCCGTCATAGTTTAAACTTGCCAGCTGCCCGCGCTTTTCAACTGCAGTCTTGTTTCGTAATTCAAATAATATAAGGTATACGACATTCAAAAGTTATTGCTCTATTGAATTTTGAATTTCATAACTCACA
Source organism: Candidatus Dojkabacteria bacterium (assembly GCA_014729235.1). Taxonomy (GTDB): domain Bacteria; phylum Patescibacteriota; class Dojkabacteria; order SC72; family WJKH01; genus WJKH01. Next base: position 22,039 of record WJKH01000027.1, read on the forward strand.
TTAACTTGTTCATGCGTCTAGTCAATTTCTGGATTTCCTGGGAGAGACTGTTGATGCTTTCTGATTCACTGTTCGGATTTTCTTCTTCAAGTAGGAGCTGTGATCGCAGCTTTTGTCTTTTCTTTTCGAGGTATTCTTTTTTAATCCTGTTGTAGACTTTTTCACACTCTTTATTTATATCTGCCGTGTTTTCTACAAAGTGAGAAATTTGGCTGTCGAGAACGAGATTTTCAAAAACACTAGCTAGATTTGTATCATTTTCTATCTCATTAGTTATAAGCTCAATTGTTACTTCTCCTTTCTTTCGAAGCTTATTAATAGCTTGAAGGATCGATGTAACAGTTTTATTTGAAAAGTATTTTGTGTGGATTTTCAAAGACTTGAGTAGTGAATACTTTCCTGATTGTAAAATGATTCCCAGGAGGTAGTACTCAAAATTCTTAAGTGGATTGATTTGTGAATTGTCGGATTTATCCTCTTGTGGAGTAGGGTTGTTGAGTGATGGTGGTCTGAATTTCCCGCCTTTTATGGAATCGACTGCAGAGCTGAACACATTTTTTTGAATTCCTGAGAGCTTCTGAACTTTGTTAAGGAAAAAACTCAGATCATCGGCTGTTTCCACATGTTGCAGCAAAATCCCGACATATTTGATAAAGTTTTTATATTGAGAAAGATCTTCGAGGTTAGTTTGATTTAATTTTCGGCTGATCAAATATGTAAAGGCGTCTTGTTTTGATTTAATGGCCTTTTTCACAAATTCTGAATTATCACGTACTGCTTCATCGAGATCTTTGTACTTTCCTGTATTTGCGGCAAAAGAATTGACTCCTACTTTAGTGCATATCAGGAAGCCTCTTTCAACAGCTTTTTGCCCGGCAGAGTCATTGTCAAAGAATAGTAGAATATTCTTGGTATACTTTGATAAGCTTTGTACTTGCTCCTCAGTTAAAGCTGTTCCCAGTGGTGCAACTATATTATCAATGTGGTTTTGGTGGCAGGAAATTACATCTGTTGCTCCTTCGCACAAAATAGCCAGGTCTTCTTTGCGTAAAGCTTTTCTGGCTTTATATAGTCCGAATACGGTCTCTTTTTTATGGAATAGAGGTGTCTCTGGAGAGTGGAGGTACTTAGGTCCAAAATCTATCCCCGGCATTATCCTCCCATTAAAAGCAATTACTTTGCCTCGAGAGTTCCGGATTGGGAAAATAACTCTCTCGTCGTAGAACTTGTCTTTTATGCTACCGTCTTTTTCTCCGAACAGGCCTGAAGAGATCAGCTGGGATTTTGAAAATTTTGCTTTTGTCATGATGTGCGAATAGAGAGATTTTCCTCCAGGTGCATATCCCAGCTGAAATGAATCTATAGACTCTTTTGTTATATCACGGGATTTAAGATATTCTTTTGCTTTGTTGCCGGCACTTGATTTGAGCTGTTTGTGGTAGTAAATTGCCGCCAATGAATTTATCATCTCCAGGATATCTAAGTGCTTGTTTCGTGATTTACCTCTTTTTTCAAGTTGAACTCCTGCCTCCTTTGCTAGCTGTTCCAATGCCTCAACAAAATCTATATGTTCGTGTTCTGTTAGAAATGTGAAGATATCGCCGTTTACTCCGCAGCCAAAGCACTTATATCTCTGGAGCTCAGGGCTTATCATAAAAGACGGGGTTTTTTCATTGTGAAAAGGGCATACCGCTTTGTAGTTTTTTCCCGCAGGCTTGACTTCAATATAGCGGCTCAAAAAATCGACTATATCGATTCGGCTTTTTATCTCTTCAATTTGTCTGCGGTCAGAATCTCCTGCTGCCATATAAAATGATGTTTATAGTTAAATGCACAAAATTTCCCAAGCACTGGGCAGCTTGTAAAGAACCTAAAAGAATATTTCTTGGTATATTATCAAAACATGGATCCAGGCTAGTCCTGTGGCTCCAAAACTGTTTTATTGACAGTTTAACTCACCTGTATCAACAATACAGTAAGCTCTCGCCACACCTGTCTCCGGATTTGCAACCAGTTCTACTTCCTGCTCACCTACCTGTATTAATGTGTTTTTCGGTTTTCCGCTGACAATTTCAAGTGATTCTTTGAAGGGGTATGGACCAATTTCGCCGGGACTGACATCATTTCCAATGAGCTGTTGGTCATCGGTGACTAGTTTAATCCAGGTTGCTTCTCCCTCAATAGTCAGTGTTACGGCAAGCTCTTTTGCTGTATCTTCTGCAGTTTCATTGGCTGAAGATTCATCTGGATTTTCCTCATCAGGCTGATCTTCCTCCTGAGGTTCAGGGATTTGGTACATTACAGTCCTTGTTGCAACAGTCGATCTGTCTTCGTTGTTATTTTTATATGCTTTAATGATAATTGCATTGGAACCTTGTGCCAATTTGACTTTTACCTGAAAATTTCCTTCCGAGTCTGTTTGAATTGTCTCCCCATTGATCTCTACAACGCTTCCCGGATCAGTTTTCCCTACAACTTCTGTGGTGTCAGCTTCTACAGTGACATTATTTTCAGGAGAGGTGATTTCAAGCTGAGGAGGCTGTTTAAATTTGTTGTACTGGATGGCGATGTATGTAATCACTACTATAATAAGTATCCCAACGAGGGCTGTAATGATCTTTTGAGGTGTAATTGAAAAGTTCTTTTTTGCTGTTTTTCTCTTGGTGGATTTTTGCGGAGCAGGGCGGGCCTGAATAGTTGAGGCCTCTGAGTCTGAGGATGTAGCTGGTGATGGCGCAGGCTGCCGTTTCTTTTTTGTTTTCTGAAGCGGCTTCCTATCAGGCTCACTTTGAGTTGCAAGTGTTCGACGATAAATTGCCAGAATCTTGTCAGTATCAAGTTTTAGGTAGTCTGAATAATTCTTTATAAACCCTCTCAAAAATACCTGGGTATCCTCATCTCCGTAATTATCTTCTTCAATCGCTTTTAGCTGATCAATTGGGATCTTTGTGGCCTCTGATATCTGTTCTAATGAGAATCCCCTTTTCTCACGGTAATGCCCAAGAACCTTCCCGGGGGTTAGCATATTGGGTTTTTGCTGTGCGTTTTCCTCGCTCATAATTATTAATCCTAAACTAAGTTTTTATCCGTAATGGACACTAATATAATGCCATATTTATCGGGTTGAGGCAAATCAGATTTTGCTAGACGTTTGAAGGCAGGAAGTCTTCCTCATCTTCCTGGCTTTCATCTGAATTGTTGCTTCCCATAATTTGGCTTTTGGAGCTAATTAACAGATCTCTAGCGCTGCTTCCTTCTTGAGGACCTATTGCTCCTGCTTCTTCCAGTTGGTCCATAATTCTTGCTGCACGGTTGTAGCCGACTCGGAGTTTTCTTTGTAGGTAAGAAGCGGACGCTTTGCCGGCTTCAATTATGGCATCAACGGCATCTTCAAATAACTCATCTCTTTCTTCATCGCCGTTACCATCAGATTTTTTCTCTTCGGGCACGGTTTCTATTACCTCTTTCTTGTATTCAATATCCTCTTCTACTTGATTGTTGATGAAGTCAATTACTTTTTCAAGATCCTTTATATCTGTGTAAGCTCCCTGGACTCTGACGGGTTTGGGTAGTTCCGGAGATTTGAATAGCATATCACCTTTCCCAATTAGGGTTTCAGCTCCTGTTTGATCGATAATTACACGCGAATCAATTGCTGTTGTCACACTGAAAGAAACTCGCCCCGGGACGTTCGCTTTGATCAATCCGGTGATAACATCTACAGAAGGGCGCTGGGTAGCCAGGATTAGATGGATCCCAACTGCTCGCGACATTTGAGCCAGTCTGACAATCTTTGACTCAACATCAACTCCTGTAGACAGCATCAGATCCGCCATCTCATCAATAATTATCACTACATAAGGCATGGCGTCAAATCCCATCTTTTTATTGTATTCTGCGATTTTTCGCACTCCCAATTGTTTCAGCATCCGATATCTCCGGAGCATTTCTTCAATTGCCCACTGCAAAGCATTCACAACTAATTCCATGTCAGTAATAACGGGTGTGAGCAGGTGAGGAATTCCGTTGTATGGCGACATTTCTACCATCTTTGGGTCAACAAGGATAAATTTGACCTGGTCGGGAGATTTAGTCATTAGTAGCCCGATAATCATTGCGTTTATTCCGACAGATTTACCTGTCCCTGTCGCACCAGCGACTAATACGTGTGGGAGCTGGGTCAAGTCTTGAATAATATGCTTGCCCGAGACGCTCTTTCCGAGGATTAGCGGTAGTTCAAATTTATCAATATTGCTTTCAAGTTGAGCTACTAATTCTTTCTCGAATACAAAGTTAGGCGTAGGGTTGGGGATTTCAATACCTACAAGTGAGGTGCCCGGGATCGGAGCTTCGATTCTGATAGAAGAAGCAGGGGCTGCCAATGCCAGTGCGAGGTCGTTTGCCAGGTTTCGGATTTTAGCTACTTTTGTCCCGACAGTGATTTTTAGTGCAAATTGTACGACAGTCGGGCCGATCGTTATATTAGTGACCTTTGATTCAACTCCAAAGCTTTTAAGGGTCTCCTCGATAACTTTAGCGTTTTTCTTGAGGATTTCTTTGTTCTGAGGCTGAATTACTGGGTCTTGTAAAAGCGAGATAGGGGGATATTTCCAATCGGGGTATTTTGGCTCAGTTTTAATTTTCTCTTCCTCATCGTCGCTGTCTTTTTCGGTTTTGTTTTTTTCTTTTGGCTTCTCTGTTGGGCTGGTGAAATCCGGTTCTTGATTGACAACATCATCAAAGGTCTTTTGATCAACTTCTGCCTGAGTGATTACAGGCTCTTCTCTTTGAGGGATCTGTTGATTCTCTGGCTCTTCATCGAGAAGTGGGGGAGCGAAATCAGAGTCCTGGGCTAATCCATCTGGTTGTTTTTTCTTGAAAAGCCGCCCGAAAGAGCTAAAAATTTTGACTATAAAATCGCGAATCTGTTCAAGTTTGACTCCGGAAATAAATGAGAAGCTTACTGTGTAAAACAAGATAATGATAATAAATTCAAGAAGTCGCCCGATAGACTTATCCAGGTATGAATGGAGTTTGTATCCGATTTGTCCTCCTGCATCAGAAAAATCGGGTGGGATAATTGTGTCAATATAGATTTCTTTGGGGATCCAAAATGTTAGAAATACAGATGTTGTTATTGCGAAAAGGATTAAACCAATTTGAATTTTAAAGGACTTGAAAAAGTCTGAATTAAATATAAATCTAAAGCCAAAATAAAGAAGTGCAATGCCCCAGGGAATTGCTGAGTAGCCTAGCTGAAAGATTGTAAACTCAAATACTGTGGCTTCAATGAATGGTGATAAGATTAATGCAACGGCAGCTATTGTTACAAGTACTCCGAAAGTGAGCTTTGTTTCGTTGCTTTTAATGGTGATCCCTTTCTTCTTGTCGCCGGATTTTTTCTTTTTTTTCTTCGCCATGCTTGGACAGATTTCCTCAATTTATAAACAGGATGCTCTAAGTTTAGCAGGATTTTTTGAATTCAGCAATTATAGTGATTCCAGAGTCAGTAAAAATTTAATAATCAAAATCTTGCAATTATCAAGTGTCCTGGGATCTAAAATGCCGTTTTCCGAAAAGGGTTGCATGACCTGGTTTGCTGTGTTAAAATGGGTAAATTGACTCAAGGGCTATGCATTAAAATTATATGCTTGCAGAAAGGGGATTTTGTCCCTTGACGTTCTTTTATTTATGTAGTACAATCCTTCCGATTACTTTCTATTATTTTTTGCTCCAATTATTTCTATCAAAACAACAAAACTTAAATTTAAGTACTAACCCAAAAGTATGCCAATTAAAGAACCCCGTGTTAATAGGGCTTCGAGAGTTAATCTCGGCCTGCACGATTTTCAGGTTGAGTTTCCAAACTTTATCCAGGCCCAGCTTGATTCTTATGATTGGTTTGTCCGAAATGGTATCCAAGAGCTATTTGCAGGTATTTCGCCTGTTAGGGACACCATGGAAAAGATGTGGACGCTCGAATTTAACGATGTCCGCTGGGATAAACCTAATCGCACTGAGAAAGAGGCCTTGGATAAAGGCCTTTCTTTTGATGCCGCAGTATATGTTCAAGCTCAGCTTCTTAATAATAAAACAGGTGAGATCAAAGAACAGGAGGTTTTTGTCGCTGACATACCTATTATGACGGATCAGGCTTATTTTGTTATTAATGGAGTAAAGCGAGTTGTAACACATCAAATAGTTAGAGCAGAAGGTATTTTGTTTGCTCCTGACGATAAAGTAGGCAATCGTGATTTGTATAAAGCAGTACTTATGCCGGGTAGAGGCGGTTGGTATACTTTTGAAGTTAATAAGCATAATGTTATTAGTCTGAAAATTTCTAGAGGCAGAAGCAAGATTTTGCTGACAGAATTGCTTCGGGTGTTTGGGTATGAAACTGATGAAGAGATTAAAGAATTATTTAAAGAAGTAGATACACACAAAGAGTACAAGTACATTGAATCAACGCTTGCCAGGGACTTTACCAAGAATAAGGAAGAGGCAATAATCAGTGTTTACAATAAACTTAGACCTGATGAAACTGTGACTTTGGATAGTGCCGAGAAATATATCAAGGCGCTATTTTTTAGCGACAGGAAGTTTCACCTCGGGATTGTCGGTAGGTATCAGCTTAATCGCAAACTTGGAACAAAGCACAAGCTTGATGCAGAGCACTCGAAATTGTATGTAGAAGACGTAATCTTGCTTGTTAAAAGATTGATTCAGGTTAATAATGAAGAAGTTCCGCCTGATGATATTGACCATCTGGGAAACAGGAGAATACGAAGTGTTGGGGAAGTGCTAGTTGATCAGCTCGGATCTTCTATTCGCAGAATTGAGAAAAATATCCGGGACAAAATGAGTATGTATGGAGAAGATGCTAAATTGACTCCTTCTATGCTTATCGGGACTCGCCCGATGTTTGCTTCAATACTGAGTTTCTTTGGTCAGAACCAGCTTTCTGTCTTTATGGAACAGACTAACATACTTTCTGAGCTTGAAAATAAGCGAAAGGTTACGGGTGCCGGTCCTGGAGGAATTCTTAAAGAAAGAGCTCCATTTAGCTTGCGTGAGGTTCATCAGTCGCAGTATTCCCGGTTTTGTCCGGTTACCAGTCCTGAGAGCTATGCTATCGGTGTAGTTACTCAGCTGGCTTCATTTGCAAAGGTAAATGAATTTGGATTTCTTGAAGCTCCGTATAAAAAAGTTGTTCGAGAAGTAAATAATGCAAAGACTCTTCTAGAGAACAGAATTCCTATTGATGACATAAAAGATGAGAAGGGTAAAGTGGTAGTAAAAGCAGGGGAAATTATTGATAAAGCTGCTTCTGAAAAAATAGCGAAAATTAAAAGCATCAGTAAAGTTGAGATAAAGCCGTTTGTTTCTGATGATATTGAATACATGGATGCGGTTGAAGAGGATACGCATAACATCAGTATGTCTACAATAAAAAGGGATAAGCATGGGAATTTGATAGATGATTTGGTTCCGGTAAAATTCGCCGGTGAGTTCTTGTTAAAGAATTCAAGTCAGGTTGAATATGTTGATGTGATCCCTTCGCAACAGGCCGGGCTTGGGTTTGCGCTAATTCCTTTTGGTGCAAACGATGATTCCCGCAGAACTTTAATGGGTTCGAACCAATCAAGACAGGGTGTTCCTTTGCTGAAGCAGCAGTCTCCTCTGGTTGGAACTGGATATGAGGATATCGTTGCCAGACAGTCCGGGTGGGGATTATTTGCGGAAGAATCAGGAAAAGTAGATTATGTAGACGCCAACAGTATAACTGTCAATTACAAGAAGAAGGGGAAAGTTACGTATGATTTGATTAAATTTGATAGATCAAATCACGATACTGCATTTTCTCAATATCCGAGGGTTGATGTCGGAGACAATTTTAAGGAAGGGGATCTTTTGGCTGATGGTCCGACTATGGATAATGGGGAAATTGCCATTGGGACAAATATTCGTGTTGCATTGATGTTTTATGAAGGATTTAACTATGAGGACTCTACTATTATTTCTGACAGGCTTGTAAGTAGTGATGCCCTTACTTCTACTCATATTAGAGAATACACGGCAGAAGTTCGTGATACAGAGCTTGGTCCTGAAAATCTTACATCTGATATCCCTCACGTTAGTGATCGGATTTTGCAGAAACTAGATCTCAATGGAGTTGTACGGATTGGATCCCGTGTTCAGCAGGGAGATATTCTGGCAGGTATTGTTGCTCCCCGCGGAGAAAAAGAACTTACATCTGAAGAAAAACTTTTGCATGCTATTTTCGGTGATGTATCAAGCGATGTTCGCGATAACTCTCTTCGACTTCCTAACGGTGAGAAGGGGATTGTAATAAAGACTCAAGTTTTATCGGTTGAAAATGAAGATAGGCTGCCTCCGGGAGTTCTGAAGAAAATCAGGATCTGGGTTGCTGAAACAAAGAAGATTAGCTACGGAGATAAGCTTTCCGGTAGGCATGGAGATAAATCTACAATTGCTGAAATCCGACCTTTAGAAGATATGCCGTTTACTGCGGATGGTGAGCCTGTAGATATGGTTTTGACTCCTACATTTGTAAAGCGAATGAATATGGGACAGGCAATGGAGGTTCACTATGGGAAATTTGCTCAACAGCTAGGAATTAAGTTAGCCTTCCCTCTATTCGAGGAAATAAATTTCGACTGGCTTGAAAAGGAGCTTGAGAAACAAGGTTACGACATGTCACAGAAGGTTGATTTGTATGATGGCCGTACGGGGAAAAAGTTTCCTCGACCAATTACAGTTGGCATGAAATATGTACTCAAATTGCATCATATTGCCGATGATAAAGTACATGCGAGATCGACCGGACCATACACACTGGTCACTCAGCAGCCACTCGGAGGGAAAGCTCAGATGGGTGGTCAGAGATTTGGAGAAATGGAGGTGTGGGCACTTGAAGCTCACGGAGCAGCACATTCACTACAAGAGATGTTGACGATTAAATCTGATGATGTGAGTGGACGTTCTGCTGCTTACAAAGCAATTATTCAGGGTGAAAAGATCGAAACATCGAACATTCCTGAATCATTTAGAGTATTGATTAATGAGTTAAATGCATTAGCATTAAATATTGATCTAATTTCAAATAAGTCAGAATAAAAATGTTTCCCAAAAAGCAAAAAGGTAAAATCAAGGATTTTGATGCTCTTAAAATCTCCTTGGCATCTCCGGATAAAATTTTGAAATGGTCATATGGAGAGGTCACCAAAGCTGAGACAATTAACTACCGTACTTTCAAATCTGAACCTGATGGATTGTTTTGTGAAAAGATTTTTGGGCCAACTTCAAACTATGAGTGTTATTGTGGAAAGTATAAGAAGATCAGATACAAGGGTATTGTTTGTGACAAGTGTGGAGTTGAAGTGACTACAAAAGATGTCCGTAGAGAGCGAATGGGGCACATAGATCTGGCTGTTCCGGTTACTCATGTGTGGTTTGCCTACGGTATTCCTAACAAGTTATCAATTATCCTCGATATGCCCCACAAGAAGATTCTTTCAGTTATTTACTATTCAAGATTTATGGTTACTGAGCTTGATGAATCTCAGCGATCAAAAGTTGAAGATAAAATTCTTGAATTGAAAAAAGCAGCAGAAGTCGATCTGGATAACCAGTTGAAAGATGCTGTGAAAGAGCTTGAGAAAAAGCAAAAGGATGAAGTTAAAGAATTAAAAGATAAGAATAAAGACAAGAAGGGCGGACTGGAATTTGAGCTAAGCAAGCTTGAACATAAGCACAATCAGGAAGTTGCTAAATTGCGGCATGAATATGCTACTTATCAAGCTGAGGAAGATGAATTTTATGCGGCGCTTGTTGAGCTTGTTAAAAACGTAAACGTAGGTTCAGTACTTACAGAAGATCAGTATCTCGATCTTTCTGAGAGGGACCTTCTGTTCTTTGAGGCGGAAATGGGTGCTGAAGCTATCGAAAAATTGCTGGGGCAAGTTGACTTGGCAAAGGAAATAGATGCTTTACGAATGGAGTCCAGGAATGCTCGAGGGCAGAAGAAAGTAAAGCTGATTCGGAGACTTCAGTATTTAGAGGGGCTTGAGAAAAATAATATTGATCCTGCCTGGATGATTCTAAAAGTTATCCCTGTTTTGCCGCCTGATTTGCGGCCAATTATTCCTTTGTCCGGAGGTAAATTTGCTACACATGACCTGAATGACCTGTACAGGAGAATAATTAACCGTAATAACAGACTTAAAAGACTGATTGAGATAGGTGCTCCCGAGATTATTCTCAGAAACGAAAAAAGAATGCTTCAGGAGTCTGTAGATGCTTTAATTGACAATCAGCATCGTCCAAGTAAACCTATGCTCAATAGTAAAAGACTTCCTTACAATTCTCTTACTGATCAGTTACGAGGGAAGAAGGGTATATTTCGAAAGAACTTATTGGGTAAGCGTGTTGATTATTCAGGCCGTGCAGTAATTGTTGGTGATGCAAAACTAGAGATTCATCAATGCGGATTGCCAAAATCTGTTACCCTTGAAATTTTCAAACCATTTGTTATTCATGAATTGCTTGATCGTGAGCTTGCTCCAAATATTAAGATAGCAAGGGAGATTATTGAAAATGGTGAGGAAGTAGTCTGGGATGTGCTTGAAG
>WJKH01000028.1 GCA_014729235.1 Candidatus Dojkabacteria bacterium
ATTGCTTCAACGGCATTATTTATGCCTGCTGAATAGTCTCCTTCCTTGAAGTGCGGGATCATGTAATTGTCCTGGATCTTTCCGGTTTTAGCATCAGTTAGAGCTGATTCCAGTCCATATCCCACTTCAATCCTGGATACTCTCTCATTTGCTGACACAAAGACCAGTAAACCATTGTCGCTCGTATCTTTTCCAATGGCCCAAGTATCGAATATGCTGCCTGCGAAGTCTTCAACTGTTGATCCCTGGAGATTTGGATAGGTGGCGACCACTAATTCAATTGAAGTTTCTTCTTCAAATTCGCGTAATCTTTCTTCAAGCTCTGTGTCATTATCAATTATCTCTTCATAATCATTTACATATCCGATCGGATCAGGAATATTGAAGTCTTGAGCCAGTGTCCTGGAGTTACCTGCGACACAATTTGTAAGTGCAACAACGATTACTGCCAATGCAGCTAGATTGTATTTAAACTTTTTCAATTTTCAAGAGCTTAAATTTAGAATTTTAGTCAAAGTTGACTTCTGGTGCTACTTCTGCACCTTCGACTGCCTCGAAGAGGGGTTTTTCTTGAAAACCCAGAGCTCCCGCGATAAGATTTGTTGGGAAAGACTTGATTTTTATGTTGTATTTGGTAACTGAGTCATTATATCGTTGTCTCTCTACTGAAATTCGGTTCTCTGTGCCAGCGAGCTCGTCCATCAAAGATTGGACAGTCTCGTTGCTTTTTAACTCCGGGTAATTTTCAATAATAACCAGAAGTCTTCCAAGGCTTGATTCAAGGTTGTTTGCTGCTTCTATCTTTTCCTGTGATCCTGATTGAGCGTCGCCGTATCTGGTTCTCGCTTCTGCTATTTGCGTGAAAATTTCTTGTTCTTGATCCATCACTCCTTTTGCTGATTCAACAAGGTTTGGGATTAAGTCATAACGGCGCTGCAGGACTGTCTCAACTTGCGCCTGCTGGTTATTGACTTCCTGCTCGAGTCTGACAAGTGAGTTATATTGTCCGATTAAAATTAAAGCTATCAACACGACTATGCCAATAACCGCTGCAAAGAATAATCCTATGATCTTAAGGATTCCTATTCCTGTTTTTGAAGTTTTGTTTTCTGTATCCATTTTTCTGTGAATTATTTAAAAAATTAATTTCACTTATATGTTAACATAGTCTTGTTGTTTCTGCTACAATAAATCAGCTTTCTTGAAAAAGATATTGTGTGATAAATCTGAGGTTCTCCTTTCTGTTGATAATAAGAATATTTACGATTTGGTATTTAGCGTAAATTTAGACAATTAAAAGACTATGAAACTTGAAATAATAGAAAAAGAAAAACACATAATAGCTATAAAACCCGTAGGCATGCATACGACCTACAAAAACTCTCAGGATACGAGCGACTGTGCGGTAAAGTTTATCACTGAGAAGTACCCGGATCTATTATCAGTCCCATCTAAAAAACCTCGGGAAGGAGGACTTTTATACCGCCTGGATCAGGACACCAGTGGCGTGTTAATATTTGCAAAATCTCAGGACGAGTACAATAGGTTATTTTCTCTTCAGCAAGAAAATATGCTGATGAAGAAATATCATGCAGTTTGTACTGTAGCCGAGGGTTTTTATTCCTCTCAGCTTAAACCAGCGGATTTCAGGAATATGCTGGACAAGGCTCATGCAATAGCTGATGTTACACCTCCGAGTGAATTTCTTCGAGATACAGACAAGAGTAGAGCCGGGGATAAATATTTCAAAATTGATTATCCTGTAGGGCATAGCAAAAAGACAGGTAAAAGAATGATAGCCGTAAAAACCAGTAAATATAAGACAAGCGGAAGTCCAAGGAGTGCTAGAACTTTCATTAAGATCTCAAAGGATTCAGCTAATCCGTCGGTAGCTTATGTTGAGGCTTATATTACGAAGGCTATGAGGCACCAGATCCGTGTGCATCTAAGTGCAGTGGGGTTGCCGATTATTGGAGATTCGTTATACTATCCAAATTCTGTATCTTTGCCGAAGGATTACTCAACCAACAGACTTATGCTCAATTGTTCTGGAGTTTATGAGATTCAGAATGGTCTGGGTTAAAGAGGCCTTTATAGAGGTCTTTAATATTTCCCCAGAATTGGTTTGCCCTTGACTTCAAGTTCTCCCTAAATGATCGCGGAGCTGTATCCTCATGTTCTACAAAATTAATTATTTCGTAAAAGATCTGATCATTTTTTACTCCCTTCAGGTGTAATCCTCTAATTTCCTTATAAATTATATCTTTTGACAGGGAGGCAATAACTTCCTTTGAACATAGAATTTGGCCGTCGGTGGCATGTTGCTGGAGTCTTGCAGCTAGATTAATTGCCTTGCCAACGAGAGTGTACTTTTTAGATTGGTTCCCACCGATAAGACCTTCTAGTACATTTCCTTTGGTAATGCCCATGCCGAGGTTTAATTTGCTCTTTTTCAGTAGGCCGGGTAACCTTTCTCTAATCAGAAAAGCACATTCAAGGGCGTTCTCAATTGTATCAAAAAAGGTGACAAATTCATCAGCAATAAATTCAGGTTTGAAACCATCAGTTTGATGAATGCACATTTCGATTTCAGTGTAATATTTGTTTAAGACGGACATTACGTGAGATAGATTGCTATTTTCTGTAAATTTAGTAAACCCTCTGATGTCCCCAATTAGTACAATCTTGCTTGATTCGACTATACCAGTGTCTCCGTTTAGCATTTTATCCTCAATAACCTTTTGATCAAAACTCCATGATGAGATATTTTTTAGTTTTCTTGAAAGTAAAAGTAGTTCGTTTTTAAGCATTATAAGTTGGATTGAAGATACTATCAGACTTAATACTGTTACGGCAAAACTTAAAAAAATGAAAAGTGACATTTTATCCAGAGAGAAATCAATAGTCATAAAGTTGACGCTATCTATCATTTTTACATGGATATCCGGAATTGATTTATGCAAAAATCCTGCAAGAAAAAACACGGTCAAAATTCGGAAAAGTTGGAGAAATAAGTATAGGATAATGTTTGGGCTCAGACGATCGTCGTTTAGAGGCTCCTGGAGTAAGCTATTTGAAAAACTATACAGAATAAAAATCAAAAGAAATTCAAGTAGTACTTGCTGCTCATAACCGAGAAGCAGTATCACTATACTGCATATAATGGGGGGAGTTAATCCTCCGATAAATTTGGCATAAGGGATCCCAGTTTGATTTATAAAAATCTGGCACAGGCTTCCGGTTAAGAGTCCAGCGAAGAGTGGCGATGAATTCAGTCCCGAGCTTTGTGAAACCAGTATTAATGCTGACCCAAATACAAACATTGTGAAGAAGGCGTTTGAAAAAAATTCCCACAATACCCTAAAAATGAAATTCTCTTCAATTTTGGAAGGATGGAGCAGTGTCATATTTTAATGTGATTACAATATAACTTTGATTCCTTCTTTTTTGAACAGTTTGGCAGCATTTTGCAAATCTTTATCTGAAGCATTTTGGATATTTTCCATTGGAAAACTCCCGGTGGCTTCAATCCATTTGTGTTTTGCATGATCTCCATAGGCAAGTATTTCAACGGCTTCTAGATTATTAATCTTTTTTGCTAAATTAACTAGACTCGATATGTTCTGAGTACTATCAGTTACCCCAGGAATGAGTAGATATCGAAGTCTGATCTGTGGGCTAAATATAGAAGACGTGTCAGTGTACTGGATTGAGATCTGTTTGTCAAGGTAATGCAGCATTTTGATTGGAGTTTTGTTGTCGGCTCCTGTCAATTCTCTGTGTATTGCAGAGTCTGTGTGTTTTATTGATACCATCCATAAATCTGCATATTGAATTAATTGGTCAATTGTCTCAAAGTTTGTATAAAGACAAGTATCAATAGCGACATGTGTATCGCTTTGTTGTAATCGCCTAACAAAATCCACAACAAAGTTGCTTTGAAAAAGTGGATCGCCACCACTTAAGGTTACTCCTCCTTGGATTGAACTGGAGTCCGACTTTTTCCAGTATTCGGAATTTCTTAAAACTCGATCAAGCAGTTCATCTACTGTAAACTCCGTACCTCCGATCGGAGGGATAGCATCAATATTGTGGCAAAATATACAGTTAAGGGGACAGCCCTGAAAAAAAACAACGGTTCGAAGGCCAGGCCCATCAAGCGTTCCCAGGGATTCAATTGAGTGAACTCGGCCGATTGTCCGGCGGTTTTTACTAGGTTGCTTTTGGGCCATGTCTATAATTTTTTAGCTATGTTGACTCGTGGAATGTTCTCGCTATTACTTCATCCTGTTGAGCTTTACTCAATCTGTTGAATAAAACAGCATATCCGCTTACTCGAATTGTTAGTTGAGGATATTTTTCAGGGTGCTCTTGTGCATCTTTCAATGTCTCACGATTTAGGACATTTACGTTCAAATGATGAGCTCCTTTGCCCATGAAATATCCATCCAGCAGCTGCACTAGATTTGAAATTCTTGACTCTTCATCTTTTCCTAGTGTCGAAGGGGCAATAGAAAATGTGTTTGATATTCCGTCCTGGCAGCTTTCGTAAGGGATCTTTGCTACTGAATTCAGTGATGCCACTGCGCCGTTGGAATCCCTCCCGTGCATAGGATTTGCTCCCGGTGCAAATGGTACACCCGAAGCTCTGCCATCGGGAGATGCTCCTGTAGCGTTTCCGTAAACAACATTGGAAGTGATAGTCAGAATTGACAAAGTGTGAACTGAATTACGATAAGTCTCGTATTTTCTCAGTGCTTTAATAAATTCATCTACAATATTTACAGCAATTTCATCAACTCTGTCATCATCATTGCCAAATTTAGGGAATTCTCCGTCAATTTCATAATCTTCTGCGACACCTTTGTCTCCCCATACTGGTTTTACTTTGGCGTGTTTGATCGCACTCAATGCATCGGCAACAATTGATAACCCTGCCGCTCCAAAAGCCATATTTCTCTTTACATCTTTATCGTGGAGAGCCATTTGGGCGGTCTCATAATGGTATTTATCGTGCATGTAGTGGATTGCATTCATCGCGTTTACGTATCTTTCAGCCAGCCAATCGAGGATAATTAAAAATCGCTCCCAGACCTCATCATAGTCCAGGAATTCTTTATCCATCATCGCTTTCATGCCGGGGATTATTACATCTCCACCTTCGGTATGCTGCTCTCCATTAAGCTCAACAGGTTCTTCTTTTCCGCCGTTAATTGCCAGCAGCAGGACTTTAACCAGATTCGCACGAGCACCGAAAAACTGCATCTCTTTGCCAATTTCCATGCCTGATACACAGCAGGCGATGCCGTAGTCATCTCCGTAATAATATCGCATGAGATCGTCATTTTCGTACTGAATTGAGCTTGATTCAATAGACATTTCAGCACAATAATCTTTCCATGTTGTAGGCAAATTATCAGCCCATAGAATTGTTAAATTAGGTTCTGGAGCTGGACCGAGGTTTGAAAGTGTATTTAAAAATCTATACGAGGTTTTTGTGACCATGTGACGTCCATCAATTCCTGCACCTCCGAGAACTAAAGTGATCCATGTAGGATCACCGGCAAAAAGTTCATTGTACATTGGGTGCCGAAGATGTCTGATAATTCGGAGTTTCATCACGAAATCATCGATCATCTCCTGAACTTCTTCTTCGGTATATTTTCCTTCTTCCAGATCTTTTTCTATGTAAATGTCAAAAAAAGCATCCATTCGGCCCATTGACATTGCTGCACCATCCTGTTCTTTTACAGATGCGAGATATCCAAAGTATGTCCATTGTATGGCTTCTCTGGAATCTGCAGCAGGTTTTGACAAATCAAATCCATACTCTCCGGCCATTTGTTTAATCTGACTGAGTGCTTCAATCTGTTCTGCAATTTCTTCTCTGAGCCGCATGGTTGCGTCTGTCATAGCTTCAGGAATTTCTGTCAGCTCTTCCTCTTTTTCAGCAATTAATCTATCAACGCCGTATAAGGCAATTCGTCTATAATCGCCGATAATTCTGCCGCGACCGTAGTTATCGGGAAGGCCGGTAATAATGTGCTTTGAGCGAAGTTTTCGAATTTCATCAGTATAGATATCAAATACACCGTCATTGTGAGTTTTGCGGTAGTCAGTAAATATTTTGTTAACGTTGTCAGATATTTCATAGTTATATGCTTCTGCGGCCTTATTGACTAGCCTGATACCTCCATTTGGCTTGATAGCACGTTTTAGTGGTTTATCTGTTTGCAATCCGACAATTACCTCGTTATCTTTATCAATGTATCCAGCCGGGTGGCTTGTAATAGAAGAAGGCGTATCAACATCCAGATCAAGTATTCCTTTTTCAATCTCCTCTTTAATTAGCACCCCAAGCTGCTTCCATAAGTCTTTGGTTCGCTGTGTAGCTTTGGCTAGAAAAGATTTATCGCCATCGTAAGGAGTATAATGTTGCTGGATGAAATCACGTACGTCGACTACATTTTCCCATTTGCCAGAAGTATATTCCATAATGTTGTAAATATATAATAAAATTTAACTAATCTAACGTGAGTTTCGAAATTCAAGAAACAATAGTGCGAAAACTTTTGAATTTCGAACACTTTAAAATATTAATTTGAGTTAATAAAGAACAGTAGATCTTATCACACCGTTGCGATAATTACAACAAAATGGTAGTATTGCAGCGAATTTGAATAAACTAATTTGAACTACTTTTTTTATGGAAAAGATTCAAGCCTTCTTTGCTCCCAAGTCAACTGCTGTAATTGGGGTTTCAGATGACCCTGTGAAGCTGGGCTCCGTTGTCTTCAATAATATGATCGAGGCTGGATACGAAGGGGAGTTGTATCCTGTAAATCCTAAATACGAGAAACTTTATGGGTACAAAGCATATCCAAGTATTAAAGATATTCCTGGTGATATCGATCTGGCATGTATTGTGATACCAGCAAAATTTGTAGTAGATGTGATGAAAGAATGCGCCGATAAAGGTGTTAAGGCTGTTATAATAATTACTGCTGGCTTCAAGGAAATTGGTGAAGAGGGTAAGAAAATTGAAGAAGAAGTAGTAAAAATTGCCCAGGAGGCCGATATTCGCATTATGGGTCCTAATTGTTTGGGAGTCATAGCTTCAGGGTCAAATGTTAATGCTTCCTTTGCTGCCAGCCGACCAAATGCAGGAAATCTCGCTTTTATGTCTCAGTCAGGAGCTTTTTGTACTGCGATGCTGGATATGTCAATTCCCGCAAACCTGGGTTTTTCGCATTTTGTATCATTTGGGAACAAAGCAGATGTTGATGAAATTGATTTATTGAAGTACTGGTTTGAGGATGAAGATGTTCGAGTAGTCGGAGCTTATTTAGAAGAAGTCAAGTACGGCAGAGATTTTTTAAATGTGGTCTCAAATTCCAAGAATAAAAAGCCTGTAATTATTCTTAAGCCGGGTCAATCAGATGAAGCAAAGAAAGCTATCTCTTCTCACACAGGCTCGCTTGCTGGTTCAATTCAGACTTTTAAAACCGCTATCCGCCAGTTTGGTGTAATAGAAGCTGAGACAATTCGCGAAATGTTCAATCTAATGATGATGTTTTCATGGTCAAACATGCCGAAAGGAGATAGGATCGCAGTAGTCACTAATGCCGGTGGTCCAGGAATTATTGCAACTGATTGCGTTGTGGCAAATGGGATGAAACTTGCAGAAATATCAGATGAAACTCATAGAGCCCTTGAAGAAGTACTTCCTGATACAGCAAGTCTTCACAATCCAATTGATGTAATTGGGGATGCAAATGCTAAGAGGTATAATGATTCTATAGAGATTTTGGCTTCAGACCCCAATATCGACTCTATTCTGGTTATACTTACCCCACAGTTAGTTACGCAGATAGAAGATACTGCCAAAATTATTGTAAATTCTGCGAAAAAATACAATAAACCAATCATTCCTGTGTACATTGGGGATAAATATGTAAGTGCAGCGATTCAGAGGTTCTATGACAGCAAAATCCCTTGTTTCAAGGATCCTGCGGATGCTATTCAATCCCTTCGGACTTTACTGGACTATGTGGAGCACGAAAATAATTCTGACGAAAATTCTGAGAAAATCAGAAATAGGATTTTGTCAGAAGCCGGTCAGGGTAAGTATACTGATGAAGTAAAAGCTCAGATAACCGGTGGCGAGAAAGCTCTTGAAGACGATTTAGTGGCTAAAATGGCTGAAGAGGTAGGATTAGTTCTTCCAAAGCAGAAATTATGCAGTTCCGTTGCTGACGCTGTGGAGTTTTCGAAAGGTTTATATCCTGTTGTTGTGAAGGCATCCAACGCTGCTATTGCGCACAAGACTGATTTTAAAGCTATTTACCTGAATGTACAGGATGCTTCCGAACTTGAAGAGGTCTATGGAAAACTGGAAAAGACAATTTTGGAGAATTCTGATGCCAGTGAAGCTGAGATTTTGGTTCAGGAGATGATAAAATTTAAAGAGAGCGTGTTTATTGGTGCAAATCGTGATGGAGGTGCTGATGTTTACGGTGAACATAATCCCGGATTTGGTCATTTATTGGCCGTGGGGCAGGGCGGAATTTATACCGAGATTTATAAGGATATTGGTTATGCACTGGCTCCCGCAACTGACGACGAAATTAAGCAAGCATTCAATAGTACAAATGTTTCAAAGATAGTAAATGGTGCTAGAGGTCAGGATCCCCTGGCTATTCAAGAGGTATACGATGCAATTATGGCTGTTCAAAAATTGCTTGTTTTATATCCTGACATTGTTTCTCTTGATATTAATCCTTTGGTTGTCTCATCTGACAGGGCTGTAGCCGTGGATGTCAAAGTATTTGTGTAAGCTTGAGCGCCGTTTAAAAGTCAAGAAGCGTTATTAAACCAGTTGTTGCTCGTTATAAAGCGAGTGTGTGCAAACTCAAACAAGTGAATAATGCATCAATTTTTGCGGAATATGGGCTCGAGTTTTCCTCTGGTTTTAAGAATCAGTCTGATTTATCTGTTCTAAATATTCTTTTGCCCTTTGGCCGATATCAGGATCAGTGAGAGCAACCTCAACAGTACTTTTAAACATATTAAACGGATCTCCATTAGTCAGGTATTTTCCTGAGGCAAATGAAATCTTAAACTTTAATCCATTTTCGATCATCTGAGAAATTGCATCCTGCACTACAAGTTCCCCAAGACGTGCATTTACGTTGTGGGGATCCAAATAGTTAAAAATTTCAGGCGAGAAGACATAAGGTGCCGAAGTGCCAATGTTTGATGGAGCTTCTTCCAGTTTAGGTTTTTCAATAATAAATTCAATCTCATCTGAAGTACCCGGCTTGATTTTTACAATTCCTTTTTTAGGAATTTCTGCTTCTGAGACTCTTGAGGCACAGAGAACTCCATGAGTGTTGCTCTGTTCAGAAAATTTTTTGATTGCCTCCTGCACTGTTGACTTTGTGCCGGTATAGAAAACGTCGCTCCACATGTATACAAAAGGCATATTTAAGAGGTGATCTTTTACTGTGCAGAGAGCTCGTGCGTTTCCATATGGTAATGATTTGTCTTCAGGGATAAATTCGAAATCGCATCGATCTAGAATTTGGTAAAAATCGTTTAGTATGCCAACTTTACCTTTTTGGTGAAGGTAGTTTTCAAGCTCGGGATCTCGTGAAAAATAATTCTCAATCGATGTGTCATCGGGGTTCTTGACTATTATGATTTTTTCGATTCCGGCCTGGATGCAGTCTTCCAAAATGTAATGAATTGTTGGCTTGTTTAAAATAGGGATAAGAGGTTTGGCAATTGATTTTGTTGCAGGAAAAAGCCGGCTTCCGAATCCGCCTGCGGCTATGACTGCAGATTTCACTGATTTCATGATTTATGATTTAAAGGTAATGCTATATAAAAAGTTGTTCCTTTTCCTACTTCTGATTCGAAACTGATGCTATCGTTGTGTCCTTCGATTATGTTTATTTGTAACAGCGGAACCTAGGTCAGACTCGATTTCCTCTGTAATGGTGTTTCTTCTCGATAGAATTGGTAGGAAATCTACGGGTTTTTCCGGGTTTCTAACTTCAAACACTCTAGTCCCAACGATTAATTCGTTATAGGTGACTATGACATTTTTGATTATACCACTTTTCTGATTAGTATACTTTGTCGCTGGTTTTATAACTCAAAACTTTGCTATAATAGTGAACATTAATTTTTGTAGTTAATCAGTATGTTGACACAAACCGATCACAATAAAATTAATGAGCTAAGCCGGGAGATCAATGAGTTAAGCAATCAGAAGAAATATAAGGAGGCCCTGAACGTAGCTCTTAATCTTCAGGATAAGTACCCGAAATATGTACATGTCTATGATTCAATTGCATATATTTACAATCAGCTTCAGGAAAAAAACAAGGCAAAAGAATGTATTAAAGAACAAATTAAAGTCCTAGAGGAGCTTGTAAAAAAGCCTGAAGAGGCCGGTTATCAGCACAATACAAACCTCAGCTCGTTAGCACGCGCCTATGAACGATTGGAGCAATATGAAAAGGCTAATACGGTTCTGGATGAATATCTGAAATTAGCAACTTCTGAGAGTGAACAATTCTCCATAAAAAGCCGATTGGCAAGTAATTATGTGAAGTTGGAAAAGATTGATAAGGCTGCTGAACTTTACAAAGATCTGGTAGAGGATTCCCCGATAGCTCATGGTCATTACGCTATGACAAATATTTTGAAAAGCAGCATGGACAAGGCCGAAATCCTGGAATTACATGAAAAGATGGTTAGTGCTTTTAAAGCCGAGATCAAAAAGTTTCCGGCCAATGCAGCGAACAAGCAGGCCCTTCAATCATATCTTTACGATATAGCTCATTTTTATAAGGAAGAGGATTTAATTAATGATTATATAGAAAGCGTAGCTAAATATTCTAATCTAGCTGAGTTTGATTCAAATTTGAGCTTTCGCGTTAAAAGCATAGCCGATACTTTTGGAATGCCTGATAAAGCTCTCGAAGCGTTATCAAAATTTGAAGAGGCAAATCCGGATAATCCGCTGATGTTGAAAACAAAGACTGAACTAATTGAGAAGCTCTCTCCGGAAGAAGCAGCCAAGCAGCGTGAAGAACTGGCAAACAAATTTGCAGATACCATTCTAAACCAGATTAAAAATGACAAATATGATGAACTGAAGGAGATTCAGCTGTACCAAATTGAGAATATGGCTCCTGATGTGGTCGCTGATTACCTGAATTACATGCTTGATAAAAGTCCGGACTCAATTCGAAACCTAAGATTTGGAGTGACACATAAGGATAAATATCCTGTTGAAAAGATTTTGAAGGCATACGATTATGTCCTCAAAAACGACAAGAACGCAGCTTATATTAGAAAGGACAAAGCTAATTTTCTGTCTGTTATCGGTCGCTATGAGGATGCCGCCAAGGAGTATGTTAAATCAATTGAATCCGAGGCTGAGTACTATCTTTACAGCAATATTATTCATAATTATCGCAAAGCCGAAAATGAGGAAATGGTCAAGAAGTATTCTGAAAAGTATATAAAAATTTTGACTGAATTAATTGACAAAAACGAGGATAATGAGGAGTATCTGCGTTCTCTTGCGACCTTGTACTCGGATTTAGGTGATGATGAAAACTATGTCTCTGTTTACAAGCAAGTTGTTGAAAGAAATCCGACAAAATACTATTACTTCAGCAGTCTGGCCACCAGCTATGAGCGACTGGAGAAATTCGATGAGGCTTTGGCCGTTTACCAAGATTTTATTGATCAAAACGAGGTGGATGGCCAGGTGAAGGATGATGTTAAGGAGGGTCTTGCATGGATTTACTCGTATAAGGCAAATTTGCATACTCAGCGTGGTGACTATGATTTAGCTATCAAAGCTGTGGAGCGTGCTAATGAGTTGTGTCACAAGGATGTTTTTGATGCTCAACTGTCAAAGTTGTCCAGATTGGCTAATAAGTGATGTTGTGATAGATTGCCTGTTACCTGTTTGTCCAGTACCTGTTTTGGGGGCGCAAGGTTTGAAGTTTATTAGGAAAAACTCGCCAGATGGGACGATTTTCGAACGATTGATTGGGTGAAAGTCTTGAAGTATCCTGAGTTTGTATTGGAACAAACGAATAGACTAATTGCTCATATTCGTTAATATGTAAGCTTTATGAAGAGTCTTTGTTTATTTTATACAGTAGCTATTACTGTGTACCCCCCTCAATTCCATATATTTATTCATCAGTATCTTGAGGATATTAGGATCTCTTGTGTATAATAGCATCATGAAAGTTTACCACTCATCACATATAAAGGGTCTAAAGAAACTTGAACCAAAGGAGAGTACTCATGGAGAGAAGTGGGTTTATGCTACTAAAGACATTCCAACATCAGCAATGTTTATCGGTAAAAATTATGATTTGATAAATCAAATAGGTACATGGAAAGGAGTACCATCAATATATGAAAGGTTTAAGGGTGCGTTGAAATACGCATACAAAGGTCAATCTGGCTCAATCTACGTTCTGGATGGAAAAACATTTGAAGAGGGAAAGACATCTTGGTCAGCTGAAGTAATCTCAACTCAACCTGTAGAAGTTATTGAAGAAATACATATTGAAGATGCATACGAATATCTTCAGAAGCTTCATAACGAAGGTAAGATAAAGATATACGAATATCCCAATACACCGAGGGGTGGACTAGAGAATAAAGAAGATATAATTAAGAGGGTTGTAGAATGGACAAAGTCAGCAGATAGTCCCATCCTTGATGATGTGAGAAAGTTTCATTCAGATGTTTATGAAGAGATATGTAAGAGGCTAGAGGGTAAAGGTATAAAGGTAAAAATAAAAGATTCCAGCAAGATTTCGTAATAGGTTTCTCAGCTTACTCAATTTCTCTTGTTTTCCAACGATACGGTACTCTTAGTGTTCGAGTCCTGTTAGTGGCAGCAATCTATTCGAACAAATGAAATTTGTTGAAAATACTTATGATTAAATAATAAGGAAGGGTTCGAATATTGATG
>WJKH01000029.1 GCA_014729235.1 Candidatus Dojkabacteria bacterium
AGAAAGATCACTCCTCCACCAGAAGACTGGCCAATTTGGCGGTATTTATGGGATATTGTTGAAGTGCTATTGACTTTTGTAAACGCATTAAGCTTTACATTTATTCCCTATATACAAGCTTATACCGAAATGATGGTAGGAAAAGGAATGAGAAAAAATTACTACGTTACAGAAAAAGTCCGCATTAGAAAGTAATTCGTAATTAACTGCTCTGAATCATTCACTATTCAGGGTTTACATTTTGTGACCCAAATAATATACTAGATTATGTTAAATCTTCCCTTCTTAAAAAAGAAGCCTCCCCAAAAGCCTGAATTTGGTCAAGACCTTTTAGCTATAGATATCGGTACAGAATACCTTAAAGCTCTGCTTTTCAAAACCAATAAGCTTGGAATTATAGTTCAAAAGGTTTCGAGAATTCAGCAGCAGAAAAGTGCCATGAGCAAAGGCATAATCATGAATCTTACTACAGTCCTTGAAAATTGCAAGCTCACAATTGAGGAATTAACTTCTGATATTCCTCCTGAAAGCAGACCTCGAAAAGCAGTCCTCGGCTTAGCCGGAGAATTCATTCAAGGAATTTCAATTATTGTGAACTACGAGCGCGATGAAAAGCATGAAACTGAAGTGACTGAAGCTGAACAAAGCAAGATTATTGCCAAAGTACACAACCAAATTATTCAATCAGGGAAAGAAGATCTGGCCCGCAGAACTGGTTTACTTACAGAAGATATTGAGATAATTCATATAACAGTTACAGGAATGGAAATCGGAGGAATGCCCGTTGATTCGATGATCGGCTTTAAAGGAAAGAGCGTTAGACTTTTCTTTTATGCTTCATTTGCTCCTAAAACATTTATAGAATCGCTGCATTCGCTGACTAAATCCCTTGAACTCGAGCTTTCAACTATAGTTTCGCAACCTTTTGCAGTTGCGAGGGCATTCTCAGGAGCGAGAAACCGTGATTTTTCGGGAATTTTCATTGATATTGGAGGAGGAACTACCGACATCGCAATAGTATCAAACGGCAATGTCGTAGATACTCAAATGTTTGCTTTTGGCGGCAGAGTTTTCACAAAGGAAATCGCCGACAAAATGAATTTAGACTACCGGCACGCCGAAATCAGAAAGCTTAAGTACTCAAACGGACAGTTAAGCGGGAAAATTAGCTCCGAGACAAAAAGTCTTATGTATGAGGTATCAAGTCTGTGGATGCAGACTCTACAATCGGCCCTCGAAATGGCTGAGGATATCGAGGTTTTGCCTCCTCACATCTATCTCTGCGGGGGTGGAGCCCTCCTTCCGGACATTAAGGACGTAATGATTGAATTCCCATGGACAAAGCTACTTCCGTTCAGTGTGATTCCCAAAATTGAGTTAATTAGGCCGGATAAGCTTGAAAATGTAGTCGACAACTCAGGTATGCTTATAAATACTTATGATGTAACACCCGCTGCATTGGCAAAATTCGCTTACGATAAGATTAAAAACCCTGAGAATTATTATAAGGAAAATAAATCAAATTAGTTTCTGACATAAATGACCGAGAAAAAAGACAATGATGCTAAAAAAATAAAGAAACTCATTATCAAGTCTGAAGATGAGTTAATTGATGTTATTAGAAAGCTGAAAAACAGCGATTCAAAGCACATTATATTAACCTTCGCTGAAAAATCCGACCTATTGATTAGTCCAATCAGCTTCAAAGTCCTTCAAAAGACTGCTGATGAAGAAGGGAAGTTAATAATTGCACAGATAGTACAGCACAAAGCAGGATTGACAAATGCACAATTTGCAAAAGTAACTGCTACTTCTTCTCCAAACGAAGTCCCTGCTGATCTCTGGAAAATCGCTAAGCAGGATTTAGAATTTCGCCAAGAGGACAAAGCAGAGCGACTTAAGCATAAAGATAAATTACCTGAGCCCAAACAAGATCCTGAACCGACAGAAACTCCTGAAAACATGGATCTGAAAGAATTCGACCTCGCAAAAGAAGCTGACTGTGGGGAGAAACCTCTTCCTATTAAAGACGAGACCGATATTCCTGAAATTGAAGACTCTGACGAAGGTTCCGAAGAACCTATAACTGAAGATAAAGAAGAGCCAAAAGAAGGTCCGCAGGAACATGTATCAGATTTTCAGAAACGAATATCCGAGACCCTCCTAAAAGCTCAAAAAGACTACACAGATCCACAAAACAAAATTGTAAGGGAAGATGATTTCATTATTGCACTCGATCAAGATATCAAGGATGTCCCGGGAGTAAACCTTGATGAATTTGAAAACGAATCTCTTGAGTCATTTGAAAGAAGTGATGAAGATTCTGATTCCAATTCCAATGAACAGAAGTTGAAATCTAGTGACAAAAAGGCCTCCTCTGAAAAACCCACAACTGTGGAGTCTAAAGATCCAGCTGAAATCGAGTCCAAATTGCCATCATCATCTCAAAACAATACCCCTACCCCTTCAGAGAAAAAGACACCTAAAAAGCTCTCAAGACCGGATAAAGATAACGACTTAAAACTCGAATTTTATGAAGATGATATTGACCAGTTTGACCTGCAAAATGATAAAGCCGATACCAAACAGCCCCAGAAATCACACATAAACTCTTCGGGACCTGATACCAGCAGCCACAAAAACTCGGCAAAAGATAGAATTAAGGACTTTATTAAGTCCGCCTCTGATAAAATTCAACAAACGGCGGCATCAGTTAAAGCCGGCTCTCCCGATGAAAAAGCTGACTCCGATTTGCAACCCAAACCCAACCCACAACTTCAAAAAAAAAGTAGTGATCTCGTAGGAAAAGACCTCAGAAATACACCTGCCCCCAAACCCCAGAAATCTATGCAGATATCACATAAACCAACAAACTACACAAACTCAGCGCTCTCACCTTCCCAATTCAATCAAATGCAAAATCATGCTCAAGGCCGTAGAAATACAGCGAGTCCGATATCATCAATTATCTCATCCCTTAAAACCTTAGTATCCAGCATCCTTCCAAAAGGAAAGAATCTCAATATTAGAAAGCTGATCCTCCCAACTGTATTTATTTTCCTCTTGATTTTTTATGGGATTTATAAAATAACTTCTCAGGCAACCGTTAATGTATCAATTGAAAGCAGACCTGTAACATTTGAAAGAACTTTTACCGGCAAAGAGGGAGCAGAATTTAGCTTATCCGAAGACCGCATCGCCGTTAAAAAGGAAGAAGTTGTCAGAGAACGGTCAGAAACAGGTGATGCAAGCGGGACAGGTTACGAAGGCGAACCATCAAGCGGCACTATTAAAGTACAGTGCCTGATATCAGTAGATGAGTTTCCTGATAACGTAATTACTATCCCAAAAGGAACTACTGCTACAGAAATATCTACAGGAAAAAAATACGAGACTCTCTCAGCGATCGATGATAAACAGTGCCCATCACTTACATCAATTGATATCAAAGCGAAAGGCGTGGGCCCTGACTATAACCTGGAATCAGGTTCCGGCGTATTCGCTTTCGATGGATTTGACCGCAACAAGGTATCCGCAGTCAATGTGTCAGCAATAGACGGCGGCACACAAGAAGAAGTACCCGAAATTACCCAAGAAGATGTTGATGACTTAATTGAAGACCTAGAGGAAATTGTTGAAGAAGAAGCCCAGACTGAACTTGAAGAGATTAATGCTGTTGACGGCTGGATCGTAATTCAGGATACAATTGATCACGAAACGGAAGGCGACCCAAAACCCGATCCCTCAGTTGGAACTCAATCCGAAACATTTGACATTGGACTGAGCGTAAAAAGCAGTGCCCTATACTATCGCAAAAGTGATATTGAGAATTCCCTGCCTGAGATCATTCTCGAAGAAGCCCGCAAACAAAACGTTTTTGGCAACACTACTGAACTGCAAGTAGTCGGCGAAATTGACACCAGATACAGCGTTGATGTGGAAGATAATGATGATGCGGAAGAAGTTAAAGTCAAAATCGAGGTCTCCGCTATGGTCAAGCCCGAGATTACTGAGGAGGAGATTCTCGCAAATCTGGAAGGCAAAAGCTGGAACGAAGGCATGGATTATCTTGGAGATTTGCCATTTCTCGCCGGTCCGGTCGAAGCAGATTTCAAACCCGCCTGGTTCCCTGCATTCTTGAAGCACTTTCCCGACGGCAAAAACCAAATCTTTGTCCATATTAACGAGGTTAGTTTCTCTTCCGATGAATCAGAGGACATTCCTGAAGAATCAGAATCTGAGGAATCTCAAGACGAGGATCAATCTGAAGACTAGTATCTTGGATCGAGGTCTTTATTACACAGTATCCTGGGGATCGCTAATACTTTTACGTGAATCTCATTTGTATTTTTTGTATTTGCCTTTCTTGAGCTCCAATGGAAGTTTAGCCTTAAGAGTTAAGTTATGAATCAGTTCCTCTGTCTCCTTAACTGTTGTTCCGTTCAAATTTCTCACACTTATTAGACCAAGATTAGATGTTATCAGGATCAAAAAGCCTTTTTATTCTTTGACGAATGGTTAGATGGGAAACTAATATGAGTTAAGAAATTCAAAATCAATAGAGCAATAAGTCCTAGTCGCATTTTCATGCAGGATTATTTCGCATACCATGTATTAACAATATTATATTTCGGTAACACATTTTTTATCTAATGAGACTCACTTGGCCATCCAACGATTTCTTTGATATAATAGGCCTGTTTGACTGGACAGAGAAACTACGAACTTTTGCGCTTTATAATTGAGTTTTTACTTGGCTTGCGACCAGGGAGATATATCGATCTCGGCTATATTGTCGAATCGTGTGTTAGCACCCTCCATCCGAAGCAAGACAAGAAGCGCAGGACTGCGAAGTGATCCTAATTTTGAGCTTGCGAAAAATTTGATCACGGAGCAAAGTCCGAGCACGGGCGAATAGCTCAGCTGGCTAGAGCACTTCGTTGACATCGAAGAGGTCGTAGGTTCAAGTCCTGCTTCGCCCATCCCGCTAACCTATAGTAAACATATTCGAATCCTTACCTTACAAAACAAAGGCGAACTTATCAACTTCGTAAAAAATTAGGAAATTTCTCCCAAAAGATGCTATAATCACTCCAACAATGCAAAAACAAAGCCTAAAAACACACAACAGCTGTTGCTGTAAACCAACAATTTAATATTGGTTTACTTTGCTTTGTATTTTTCATTTACCCCGATAAACCTCCAATTCACTATTGAACCCTCAGATTTCCATACAAACCCCAAATTCCGAACCCAGCCCAGCCACACATAAATCCCCATATGCAAAAATAATTAGTTGAGTAAACCAAACTTAACTAAATTAATGTGAATTAAAAAAAAGACTGCAGTTGAAAAGCGCGGGTAGCCAATCGGTTTAAGCTTTGACGGGTGAGAGGTCGAATGACCCAAAGCTATGGCAAAAAGTCCTTGTCGCCTTTTCATGCAGGATTATTTCGTAACTTAAATAGTATTATTAATTCAATGGACAAAAACAGTATATTGGGAACAATCGGAAACACACCAATAATCGAGCTGCGCAGATATTCATTCAACAAAAACGTAAAAATATTCGCAAAACTCGAAGGACGAAATCCCGGGGGGTCAATTAAAGACAGAGTCGCCCACCAACTCGTACTCAGTGCAGAGACAAAAGGACTCATAAGCAAAAACCGAGATATAAAGTTAATTGAGGCAACAAGCGGAAATACAGGAATCGGTTTGGCTATGGTGTCTGCAATACGAGGCTATAAGTTTCTTGCGGTAATGCCGAAAAATGCGAGCACCGAGCGAAAAAAGTTAATCAAACAATTCGGAGCCGACCTCCTGCTAACAGATGGAAGTAAAGGCAGCAATTTCGCCCTCAAGACTGCACAAGAAATTGTAAAAAATACCCCGGAGAAATACATCATGCTAAATCAATACAACAACCCGGCAAATCCGGAAGCGCATTTTTTGACTACAGGCAAAGAAATCCAGCAACAAATGCCTGAAATCACACACTTTGTCGCCGGGATGGGAACCGGGGGCACGCTGATGGGAGTAGGAAAACGATTAAAGCAATTTAAGAAATCTATAAAAGTTATCGGAGTAGAACCTGCCAAAGGCTCAAAACTTCAAGGTCTTAGAAATATGGAAGAATTTATCCCCGGTGTCTATAAACCCGCCTTAATAGATAAGAAATTGATTATTGCCGACGACAGTCCTGCTCTTGAGCTTGTTGGTGATTTAGCCCGTATTTCCGGGATTTCTGTAGGTTTTTCTTCAGGCGCTGCTCTTTGGGGTGCCCGGGAGCTGTCAAAATCTCTCAAAAATGGTATAATTGTAACGGTTTTTCCTGATTCAGGTGATCGATATCTAAGTCTGACGCCAGTGGTTTGAATCGTGCTTTCGGTTATCTCGATCACGGAAGAGGAGAAGGGTAAATAATCACCGGTAAAATTTATATCAAATAGGTTCCGGAAGTTGTTGCTCTGATCGGCTTTTCTGAAAAACCTGAGTAAAGATTGTTGGCTACCTTAACAATTTAATGCGATATCTCGAGAGATTTCCTTTTGTTTACGTGCTCGAGTCGGCATACTTGGTAACAGCTCTCTTTGCCCACTAATAAACGGGTATTAAAACCGTTTGTTGCTTGCGTTGCTCTAAAGTAAATCTCTTTCGAGATTTACTGTGCTCGCTATCCTCAGCAATAAAATGAGTTTAAAATTCAATGTCAGAATCTGAACAACAAGAGCACTATTATCCAGAAAAACGTCAAGGTTGCGAGCCACATACTATCCAAGGCCCTAATGGAGGAAGCATGAAGGTTTATTTCGAGAGACATGGGTCCGAACGCAACGTTAATGCTGAAACGCTGATGGGTCGAGTGCCTCCTGGTGGCATTTGTCTTGAAGCAGTTCCTCCCACACCTGGTAATTGGATTCAGTCTCCCCCAGGTAAAGTCCTTTCCCAATATTATGAAGCACCCAATGGGGAAATATATCCCATAATACCTCTTGCGCTTCACACATACTGTGCAGACAATCAAATTCCAATTCTTCTTCCGGACTTTTCAACCCCAGATATGCCAAATATAACGACAACCTCACACCTGTTAATTGCAACATCGATTATTATAGAATTCTTAGTATCGTACCTGGGGACAAGAAGCTATGAGAACGTTTTTGCTGATTCCAGAGATGAATCTGAAAAACTTATAGACTATTTGATGAACTCTGTAAAAGTTAGCCGTAGAGAATTTCTCATTGGAACTGCGGCAGTAGCCGCAGCATTATGCATCCCTGCATCATATATAAGGCTTATATATGCAAGATTTGCAAGAAAAGCCTCAAGCAATGGTCTCGATGATCTTTATAACACTGAAAATGACTCACCAGATTTTTGCGAAAAAAAAGAAAACTTAATGCAACATACAGAAGGACTCCATTTGCAGATTTATTAGACCCCAAAATTTTTTAAGAAACTTAGTATGGGCATCAAAGCTGGTTGCCTACCAGGAAGAAAACAAAAATTCAGATATTGCTTTTTTTCTCGGAAATAATCATGGCGGTTTTGAGTTTTTTTACAAAATCGGAACACATTTGGGTTCCGGCTTATTAAATAAGATGATTCTTATATATTTATCTGACGCCCCAGGATTACTTGAAGATAACGGAGTCGAATCCATAACAAAAATGAAAATTTTACACCCCGCAAAAGGATCCGGAGAGACTAAATGGACTGACACAATATTTACGAATGACAAACTAGATTACCTCTTAACTCAACTTTTCCAGCGACAGCAACAACAAAAACAGCAGCAGCAACAACAACATGAACACCAGCAACGCTTCCCCGGAATGGAGACCGAAAAAGCATGACTTGCCCTAAATACCCCTTCCCAAAAACGCCAAATCCAGATACAATACAAATATGATGACAGCAAAATCAAACAAGATGATACGCCCGGAATATACCCGTTTGATAAGCAAACTGGGCTACCGTTCGTTATCTGCTCTCGTTCGGTATCACAAACCCTCACGGGTTTGTGTACGCTCACTCGTTTGATAAACAAACTGGGGTACCGTTCGTTATCTGCTCTCGCTCGGTATCACAAACCCTTACGGGTTTGTGTACGCTCACTCGTTTGATAATAAAATAACAATACAAAAATTATGGCAATAGCATTCCTAATATTTTTAATACTAATCTGCGTAGTATACGCCGTCAGGACAAAACTCGTAGACCTGATGGTCATCCTATTATCAGTAGCATTCTTTCTATTGATAGTACTCGGAATCGTAGGAGTATTTATACCCTCAGTATTTACAAAATTATCAGATATAAGCCTTAAAGCTTCAGGAACATACGAAAAAATCCTGGAAATTGATAAAAGCATCCCCGGCACAAACATAAGTGCCGATCTGAAAGAATCCTCAAATTCAATTGTAAATGACGTAATTGCCTTTTTCACCGGCAACAACGATGAAAATCAAAATACTGAAGACAGCGAATTCTCTGAAATTGAAATTCCCTCAGAAAGCAATATGGGAATACTGGAGAAAAATTTGTATCCGAGCCTCGTCAGCACAGTAGCATTTATTTATCGTGCGCTATCTATCTTAGTCTCAATAGCTGGCCTGATCACAATTGTGTACCTCAGCTACGCCACAGCCGGAGTAACAGATATATACAAACTTAAAAAAAGAATATCTGAACTCGAAGGACGAACAATAAATCTGGAAAATGCAGTATTTCCGCCTCCGCAACCCACAGTTTAAGACCGGAATTAGTTTACCGTTGATAGAAATCTCCTACCCAAAGAACGGAGATAATCGCCGTTGCTCTTGGAAATTGGGTCTTCTCACCAGCATTTAGGCAGACTGGTTCATTTCTATTTGAGAGAGAAATCTATATTTAAATGGGAAAAACCTACACAATTTGTAAATTAAACTAGATTCTGACACATATCAACAGACAGATCCGCCAGAGATTCTTCCACACCTAATCCAAAAATCACCGGACTCTGATTAATACCGTTCATAACGACGATAGGGGGGCGGAGGGCGGCGAGATTCCGCCATATCTGAAAACAAAGAAATGTACTCTGCCAGTATAACAATTATGAAAATCACCAGATATAAAATGTACCTGGGCATCGCAGCAATTAATTGATTTAATTCAGGAAGAGGCAACATCCGACCAATCAGATCTACCAGCCTTAACACAAACTCCAGTGTAAAGACAGCAGAAACTCCATGCAAAAGCGGTGCAAACAAGTTCATAGGAAACAAAAGAACCCATACCAGATCTCCCAAAAATGCCAGTAAAACTGAGGCAGCAACTATACCAAGCGTTGAGTTCATAAAATCTACAATTTGGGAAAAATATTGATTATTCAAAACTTGTGACAAGCCGTTAACAAGAAGCAGGATAAGGAAATAAACGAGAAAACTGACTATCCGCCAATACGTTGTCCACAGCAGTTTTCCTCTCACCATTATTATAATTATTAAAATTTATTTCATTTTTTCTCCTATACCTTCCATTGTATCACAAGTTGACTTGGAATTAAGCTTAGAGCTATAATTCTTACATAATGAAACAAAAAACTGCCCAGATAGAAAAACTCAGCAGATCAATACCGGCTTTTAGAAACCGAAAACTCATAAGTCTTGCTTCAACGCCTGCACTCTTACTATTCACTGTAAAAGACCTCTTGTACTGGTGGTATCTCCAGATGCCATACTATTATCTCATCAGTCTCAATCGCCTGCTTTTGGTGGCAGATGACAAACTCTCACTTTCAGCTTTACTAAAAACATTCTTCCTCCCATGGAAAAGAGACTACTCAGCGCTTGGACATATTATGGGTATCATTATCCGCATTATTTATCTCCCGATTGGCACGATGATTTTTCTATCAATTCTAACTGTGTATCTGCTCTTTATCACCGCCTGGCTGGCTCTTCCTCCTATAACAATCTTTTTCATTGCAACGACACCTTTTCTAAAAATATTTAAGTTTGAACAATAGTTACTTGTCAAGAGTTGTAAAACAAGCAAAACAGAAAACAATCCTTGGATATCACGACAAAAGGGTAAACAAGTTTGGAGTAATGGGAACCAAACAATTGCCAATACTGACTAGTGAAGACTACTCAACGTTTTTAGTGACACGTGACCATAACTTTGTTGTCGAAACCAAGCAAATTGAGATACTGCTCAATAATTACATGGTAACAGCCAGATTTCGCAAATTAAAAAAGCAGCTGGCAACCATCCTTATCCTCCCCGGAATTCTTATATCTATAGGATTTGTCCTCAAACTCCTAGGTTTTTTTTACGACTACCCGACACTCCATAGTATTCTCTCAAGCAGGCTTGTGAACTGGGCATTTTGGATATCAGTCCTTGGAGTCATAATCTCGTGGCATGACTATTTCCGTCTCAAAAGTCATCCGATTAAACTGCCTGAGACACCGCCTATTCCGGAAAAGCAAGCCAAAGCAATTAAAACAGCAGGCTTTAAATTTGCCAGATACATTCAGCTAAAGGCTTTTTACTTCCTGTCAGAAGAATCTCAAAGATTGCTTGCAAAATATTATCGCAGAGGAATCTTCGACACACTTGAATTTTTTGCGGAAATTCTGACAGCAAAAGATACACAAAGAATTCTGGAAAGAGCAAATTTAGAAATTGACGTGCATGAATTTGAAACAAAAAGCATCAACAGCACAACAATACCTGATTATCCAACCGCAGGGCTCAGATGCATAATTTTGTATGCACTTGAAGACGCAATTTTGACTGAGTCTCACGAAATCAGACCTGAACACTTTTTTTCAGCATTTTTTAAAGTCTTCCCGACCCTAAAGAATCTTTTGAACGAGAACAACTCCTCGGTAGACTTAATTCGTGAAATCATCCGATTCTTTAACCGAGAAGAAGAAAAAGAAAAAGCGAGCAATATTTTAAATCCTGACACAATTTACTACAGAACTGGAGGAGTAGGGAAGTTCTGGATTTATGGCTACACCTTTATTCTAAATAAATTCAGCAAAGATATCACAGAAAAAGTCGCCTCAATTCACGACAGATTTGGAATCGGACATGAGAGAGAGATTGAGGAAATTACTTCAATCCTGGGTCGAATGTCAAATAAAAATGTCCTCCTGATAGGAGAACCCGGAGTAGGGAAGTCGAGTATCATCAAGGGCCTGGCACAATCGATCCTGGCCGGCCAGGTTCCTCCGCATCTAAAAAACAAGCGAATAATACAGCTGGATGTAACAGGATTGCTGGCACGAGGAGTCGGAGAAGGAAACCTGGAACAATTGATTCAAAAAGCTATGCAGGAATTATCCTCAGCCGGCAATACAATTTTGTATATTGACGAGATACAGGAGATTATTCCGGCAAAATCCGACCAATCAGGCACATCCATTTCCAGCATAATGCTTCCTTACATCCTCGAAAGCAATTTCCCGATAATTGGAACCATCAACTATGCCGACTACAAAAAGTTCTTTTACAGCAATGAATCCCTGCGACAGAGCTTTGACAGCGTAGAAGTTTCACCTGTATTTCCCACTGATGCTCTTGAAATACTTGAAACTATAATTGATGACCTTGAGCAAAATTACGATATGTACATAACTTTTCCCGCTTTAACAGCAGCAGTTGAATTATCACAGCGGTATATTTCCGAACGCAAGCTTCCCGATAGTGCCGTTCGAACCCTGGAAGCAACCTGCTCATGGGCCCAATCAAAAGGAATCCGTCTTCTTGACGATGAACACGTTGCCAAATACATCTCAATCCAGACTGAAATCCCTGTTGACAGCATAAATGCAGAAGAAGCCACCAAGCTTATGAACCTCGAGCAAAATATTAAGAAAAGAGTTATCGGACAGGACGAGGCTGTAAATAAGACCGTAGAATCTCTTAAACGTGCAAGGACCGATATTCGCGATCCAAATAAGCCAATCGGTGTATTCTTATTTCTCGGACCTACCGGCGTGGGTAAAACGCATTTAGCAAAAGTTATTGCACAGGAATATTTTGGGAGAGAGGACGGGAAAGAAGATATTATTAAAATCGATATGTCAGAATATCAGGACACTGACAGCATCAATAAATTCCTCGGAAGCTACGAACGTGATTCTATGGGGCAATCATCGGTAACACTTTTGGACAAAGTAAAAAGCCGGCCTTACTCAGTTGTTTTATTTGACGAGATTGAGAAAGCACATGCGCGTGTACTTGACCTATTCTTACAGCTGTTTGACGAAGGCCGTCTTACAAGTAACCGCGGCGAGACAATTAATTTTACGAACTGTATCATCATCTGCACAAGCAATATCGGCAGTAAACTTCTGTTGGATGCTTTAAATGACGAAAAAGCCCTCTGGGAAGAAGCTAAAAATCGTGCAATTATCGAGCTGAGACAAGCTATCAGGCCGGAATTACTTAACCGATTTGATGATGTAATTGTCTTTAGCCCCCATACTGTTGAAAATCTTGTCAAAATAACTGAAATTCTTTTGACTGAATTAGCCGACCGCATTTCTGAAAAAGGTATCTCAATAACATGGGGCAAGCCTATTCCTGTGCTGATAGCAAACAAAGCACGTGTGCCCGGAATGGGAGCCCGACCTCTCAAGCGTTATATTCAGGAAAAAGTTGAAGGCAGACTTGCGACAGAGATAATTCAGGGCAGCCTGCAAAAGGGAAGCGAGATTGAGATCAAGAGTGAGTGGCTTAATTAATTCTTGCAAACATTAAACTTGCTTGTAAGTAGCTTGGAAGCCGTTTGTAACTTGGGATTAAATTCTGAAAAATCCAAAACCCGACAATTTGTGATTTACAAACAAATCGGGTATAATACTTTTCCGAGAAAATACTTAATTATTTGAATCTACCAGAAATGGGAGCAGTACCAAAAAGAAGAATTTCCAAAAGCAGAAAAGGCCGAAAAAATTCGCACATAGCTCTTAAAGCACCGAAGGTATCAAAATGCCCGAAGTGCGGCGAGCCCAAAAGACCATATTTTAAGTGTGAATATTGCGGTCACTACGGATCATATAAGAATAAGAAAGCTTCAAAGAAAGACTAAACTTGATAGAAACGGCAGCATGAAGCAAAAGGCAGACCCAAGACACACAGCCAGAATTATGGCGTTGCAGACTCTTTTTTCCAAACACTTTGACAGCGGAAAACTACGAACTGTAGCACACGATCCACGGACCCTTTCTGATATACTGGAAAACGCAAATTACAACCAGGAGCTTTTTAAGAAGTTAATTAAAGGCGTAGAGAAGAATCTTGAAAAAATCAATGAAATTATTGAAAAATACGCCCCTCAATGGCCATTAGAACAAATAAAGAAGGTTGATCTCGAGATTCTTAGAATTGCGATTTTCGAAGGCTTTATAGGCCAAATTACACCTCCGAAAGTCGCCATTGATGAAGCAATTGAACTTTCAAAGGATTTTGGAGGTGACAATAGCAGTAAATTTATTAACGGGGTGCTGGGCGGCATATTCGAAAATCTTAAAACTAGTTAAGAATTTCAAACACTACATTTAAAATAGATAATTATTACAAATTGGATAAGAAAGAATATATTGAACTTGCCAAAAGACTGGAAGTAGAATTTAAAGATATTAATCTCTTGATAAAAGCACTTACACATCGCTCGTATATAAATGAAAATCGCAAAAAAGCTCATGAACACAATGAACGATTGGAATTTCTCGGAGATGCAGTTTTAGAACTTGCAATCACCGAATATTTATTTAAAAAGTATCAGCAGCGACCTGAAGGAGATCTTACGAGTTTCCGAAGCGCAATAGTATGTACTGATTCGCTCGCAATGGCATCTCGCAGACTTGATCTCGGCAAATATTTACGACTATCACATGGAGAAGCTATTACAGGCGGCCGAGACAAGGACTACATCCTCGCAAATACGTTTGAGGCTCTGCTGGGAGCAGTTTATCTTGAACACGGCTATGACAAATGCTATGATTTTGTTGAGAAAGTATTAGTGCCTAAAATTGATAGAATCGTCAAGCTTAGACTCGACATCAACAGCAAGACCAAATTCCAGGAAGTCGCACAGGCGAGATTTGGCAAAACTCCTAGTTACAGAGTACTTAAAGAATTAGGCCCCGATCATGACAGAATTTTTACAATTGGAGTCTATGTCGGCAACAAGAAAATGGGAACAGGAAAAGGACCAAATAAGCAATCCGCAGAGGAAATTGCAGCTAAAGAAGCACTCGACAGTATAAGCAAAACGAAAGATAAATCGTAGCCTTTGTTGATAAAATTATTTTATTTTGATAGAATACCAGAACGTATGTTAAAAATCAGATTACAAAGAAGAGGAAAAAGAGGCGATGCTCATTATAGAGTTGTTGTCATAGAATCACATCGACCACGGGACAGCAAGTTTATTGAAGATCTCGGCTATTACAATCCTCACCAAAAGCCCTCAAAACTAAATATCGACATGGAGCTGACAAAATCCTGGCTTGAAAAGGGAGCTCAACCTACTGACACAGTAGCGCAATTTCTTCATAAAGAAGGGGTTCTTGACGATTGGAGAAAAACTAAGCATTCAAAGCTTCCTCAGAAAAAAGCTAAAAAGAAAGAGCAGGAAGAGGCGCCAAAGGATTCGGCTGAGGCTAATTCCAATGAATCAGCAGAGAAAAAAGAAGAAGCTCCAAAGGATACGGCTGAGGCCAATTCCGGTGAAGCAGCTGAGAAAAAAGAAGAGGCATCTCCTAAAAAGGATACTTCTTCAAAAGAGGAATCAAAAGACAAGAGTGAAGATACAACTCAGCCTAAGGCAAGCGATGATAACAAAAAAGAAAAAGCTTCCTCTGAAGATAAAGATGATAACAAGGAAGACGTTAAGGAAGACAAATAATCTATATTTGACCTAAATAATTTGATCAATAATTAAAATGCAAGAACTACTAAAAGAGATTGTATCAGCAATCGTAAACAACCCTGATGATGTCGAGATCTCTCAAAAAGAGAGTGTAGACTTCCCAGGACTCGTTATCTTGAAAATCAAGGTAAACCCCGATGACCTCGGTATCGTGATTGGTAAAAGAGGCCGCACAATTAACGCAATTAGAGACTTAGTAACTATCGCTGCTATTCGAAGCCAGCAGAGAGTAAAGGTTGTAGTTGACGAAGAGGGTGAAAGAGCTAAGCCAGAAGACCGCAAAGATGCAGATGCACCTCAAGAGGGTAATGAAAAACCCGCAGAGGAGACATCCGAAGATTTGCCAAGCGATCAAGCTATTGATGAGGAGTTGGGCCTTTAAACCCATATTATAAAAATTCGTTTTTTAGTATCTGAAAAGAGATTTTATATCACTTCTCATTCTGGTAGCAACATCAATTTATTCTTTTAATTCAGGCAAAAAAAATGAAGATAGCAATCATTTCAGATATTCATGATTCATGGGGAAATCTTCAAGAAGCCCTAAACATAATCTCGGATCAAAAATGCGATCGCCTGTTTGTTGCTGGAGATCTAATATCGCCTCCGGGTTTAAGGATCATAAAAGAAGCCCAGATTCAAACTGAACTTATCCTTGGTAACAATGAAGGAGCGCTCGTCGTTTTTACAAGGCTGGCAGACAGTATAGATTCTATTAATTTTCATGAATATACTTTTGAAGAAGAAGTCAGTGGAAAGCAAATATTTATGCATCATCTTCCCAGACCAGTAGAATTGGCCGCAAAATCAGGCGAATTTGATGTCTGTATTCATGGCCATACCCATTTTTTCAGAAATGAGTCTTTCGACGATGCTCTTCTTTTAAATCCAGGGAGTCTGATTGGGAATAAAGAACCCGCCGGTTTTGTAATTCTCGATCTTGATTCTCTAGAGGTTGAGAGGCTCGACCTGGCAAAGCAGTAAACTCTATCTTCAGAGCAACAATTTATCATACGACCTCAGATACCAACTCATAAAAATCATGAGGCATTAATAGCAGCCAGTCATGATTTCCATCTATAAACTTCAATGTTGAATTACCAATGAGCTGAGCCATCTTATGAGCAAGCTGCGATGAAAATATCTCATCAGAATTACCCCAGAAAATATACGTTGGCTGCTTGATCTTCTCAAACGTCTTAGCATCGTGAAAAATTGATTTTCTAACAATATTCCAAACTTTTGGTATTGAGAAAAACTTTTTAAATACTTCTCTTAGAAAATCCCCGAGGATTAATAGGGAGAGCAATTTGTTTCTGGACAAGAAAAAGCTGCGCACGGTTTTTAAAGTTAATAAATATACAAATTTTGAATCGAAATAATTAGGCGAAAGCCCGGCAGAATCAATCAAGATCAGTTTGGAAACTCTGTCATTTATCGGGGCCAAGTTGAGAGCAATACCCCCGCCAAAAGAGTGTCCCACAAGAGTAACGCTATTAAGTTCGAGAGAATCAATAAATTTTGAAAATATTGTTGCTTATTTTTCGAAGTTCCACAGTTCTTCCGGCACGCTCGATTTTCCAAATCCCGGGATATCCGGAGCGATAACATGGTATCTCTGAGATAATAACTCCAGATTTTTCTTGTAGGTGAGGGCTCTGACTCCGCCGCCATGCAAAAACAACAATGGCTTGCCTTTGCCCATTGAGGTATATTTTATTTGAATGTTGTCTGTCTCAAAAGTTTGTTCTTTATTGTCCATTTCATCTTCAGTAAAAAGGGGAAAACTGACTGATCTTCTCAGGAAGAAATTATGCCATTAATCGACAAACCTTATTGTCCTCCGATACTTTTTCCAAGAGGTGTTTATTTCAATCTCAATTTCTTCGGGTTTTTCAGTTGCTACCGGTCTTCCATCTATTTGTTTGGGTAATAATAGTCCATTGAGAACAGGATAGTTCTTCTCCAATATCTTGTCTTCAAAGTTACCCTCAATCCCGATATGTTTATAAAACCTTTTGAAGTTTTTAACTTCCGTTTCCTTACTTTTCACGAGGTAAGAGATAGCACTGTTGCCAATGTAGATATTCATAACAGAGAAAGGCTTTACAACTAGATTCAAATCTTTTGAAACTCTTTCTCTTTCGCCTAAGATAATTGAAATAGAATCAATTGAAATCGCTATATTGCGTAGATTCTTTATTCGCATAACAAAGTTCGGATAATAATGATTATCATCTTCGGAGATTCTATCGTATGTTGTTTCTTCACGCTCAATTATCAGTTTTGGTCTATTAAGATAATATGTTAAAACAGAAATTACTAGGGCTAGCAACGAAAATAATGATTGAAAAAAGTCCATAATTTTTTTTAATATATTAATTTTCTCAAACAAAAGTTACTCACTCAAAAAGGTCCTACAGAAAAACAACACAACTACTCATCCAGAAACACAGCACCACGATCACGAATTACGGCAAGCAAATCCTCATCCTGCTGATAATTATAAAACGGCAGATAAAACAATTCACGCCCCATAGACTCAAGAGAAGCAGAATCATCCTTCATATAAAAACCCTGAACAGACATCTCAAGACTCCAAGTATCGGCAGCAAACTCATCCTTCTTCTGAATATCAACATTTTGAACAGTAATTAAATACGGAGAAGACTCCTGCAAATCCTTTAAAAAACTCATAATATCATCATAAGAACCGCTATATTCCAATGGCCCGCTAACACTCGTTACAGAGCCGAATTCTGTACCTTCCTGCACAATATCGGCATTGCTGGCACGAATTGAATTTAATGTGAGAGACTTTTCCTGAGCCAGCTTGTCGACATAAAAAGCAAAATCTGCCACCTCCAGCTCCGTTGGAATCATTGTAGAAAAAAGCTTGTAATCAGACTTCAGAGCCACAGAATTCATTGACTGCAATTCTTCAAGCAACTTATCCATTTGCTTTTGATTGGATATGACCTCGTCCTTTTCCTGATTCATCTCCCGAGCATCACTGATCATAGGAATATACACAAAAATAACCAGCAGTAAAAAAATGCCAATACTCAAAATCGGGATAACAAGATCCCCAAGTTTAAAATTTCTCTCTTTCCCGGCTTGTGCAACAGCTGTTGTATCTCGCGATTTTCCTATCATAAATAGATTAGCTTCTAAAATGAACTAATGAAAAAATCATAATTTAAACTACCTTCAAATTCAAAACTTGTCTCATTTGGATCAGTGTTAAGAGACTCCAGATTCACAGTCTCAATTGCGTCATCAATCGAAAGAAAATGCCAAAGCTTCGCTACCTGCTCGAGGTTATCAGCTTTGCCTTCAACTGAAAACGTAAGATTGGAGTGAATTTCAATTGCCTCAATTTCAGCCAGGTTTTGAGAAATCTCCTTCCAATAAGCCAAAACTCTTTCGTAAGGAATCGCTTCAGTCTGTATGTTTTTGTAAGTATCAAGCCTTTTTTTGATAAAAGAATTTTTGACTATAGTGGATTTGTACCCTTCAACACGCGATTCATAATCATTGTAAAGAATTCTTTTTTCCTTCTGTAACTCAGATTTGGTCAAAACATTGTAGCCAACAATTACCAATGAGATAACTACCAACAATAAAATTGCCAATGCAGCTCCTATATTGAAAGATGACTTTGTTTCTTCAACCTTGATTTCCTCCTCAGTCATTGGAGGAATTAAATTGATCCCTTCACCCTTTACGATGTTCTCAAATTTTTCTTTAATCTTTGCATTTTGAGATTCGGTTTCTTTGTCTTTTTTTCGATTCTTGCGGTTTTTGCGACGGCTGCGCCGTTTATTTTTACGTTTGTCTTTACCGGAATCGGATTCTAAATTTCCTCCAGACTGTACATCAGAGTTATCTTTAGCAGATGGTCCGGCATCTTCGGGACCGTTCTCTTTGATCGAGACTTCTAAATTACCACTCTCAGGGCTCCCTGATGCCGCTGAGTCACTGCTTACGCGAGAAACAGGGCTTTGCCCATCAGTGATAGATTGCGAACTTTGAGGAGTACTTGAAGAAGAAGCTGCATTTGCCTGCGATCCGGCATTCACATCCTGAACAGCACTATTTTGATTTGTTGTATCAACGTTTGTATCTGCCACAAATCCCAAAATCTCAAGTTATTCTCGATCCTTAAGCCCCAAACCAACAGCT
Source organism: Candidatus Dojkabacteria bacterium (assembly GCA_014729235.1). Classification (GTDB taxonomy): domain Bacteria; phylum Patescibacteriota; class Dojkabacteria; order SC72; family WJKH01; genus WJKH01. The sequence goes on from WJKH01000029.1 coordinate 19,127, forward strand.
ACAGAGAAAGAAGGCTTACTCTTTGATAAAGTCCCTTCAATCTTTTTGTTTATCTCAATATTTTGGAATGGGTCAGCAATTTTACAACCAATACTCAAGGCAGTCGTCAGATAAGATTCAAGCCCGGGAAGAAGAGCTCCATCGCCATTCAGCAGACATTTCGGAGGAGCACTTAGCAAAGTTTGAGATTTATAAAACTCAATACCTCGCAAAATTTCTGTAACAATTGACTGCATAATCGGATCGAGTGCAGTCACAATCTTTCCTTCAAGCACATCCGGAGTTAAACCATAGTTTCTTTTATACTCCTCAGCCTGATTGTATTCAAAATTAAACTTATTCACAATTGCTTGCGTCAAAGAATCAGAACCTATTGAAATACTTTGTGAAAACACTAGATATCCGTCATTCATAATTGACATATCAGTGCTTTGTGACCCAAAATCAAGCATCAGCAGATGCTTTTCACCTGTAGCTCGATACATAGCCCGTCCCATAGCAATTGATTCAGTTTCAATAGCCAGAGGATCAAGTCCGGCCTTTGAAACAACATTTACATAAATATCAACTATCTTCCTGGGAGCCGCTACCAGCAGCACTTTTTGCGCATCGCGAGCCTGATCGTAACCAACTTTAATAAAGCTCATCTGTACATCATCAATTGGAATTGGAATATACTGTTTTGCCTCATAATACACAGCGTTTTCAAGCTCCTTCTCTTTGATACCCACAAACTCAATAAATCTAGTAAAAACAGAGTATTCGGGCATCGCCATAACAACTTTCTTATTTCGGATATTTGAAGAATCGTAGAGTGCTTTTAGAGCATCCGCCAATTTTTTCTGATGCGCTTCATCTTCACTATTAATAACCCCATGTGGAGTCGCCTGGCTTCCAAAGTTGACCAGTTTCGGCTTTTTAGTCCCAATATCATTTATCTGAATAGCTTTTACAGAGTGGTGTCCAAAATCTAATCCTACGTGATCGGGCAGTTTTGACATTTTCTTTATCGCTTAAAACTTAGGCATTACTAATTAGAATAGCATTATTGGATGATTATGTAAATTAATGTGAGTTACAAAATTCAAAAATCAATAGAGCAATAATTTTTGAATTTCGAATACCCCATATTAACGATATTAATCCGGAGTTTAAGCCTTCAAATCTTTCTTATTGCATCTTTATTGTTGCATCCCTGGCCAAATATGAGACCAGTAAACATGGACATGGACCTGAATCATGAAACTCGAAAGTCTGTTTAGTAAGGCTTAAAACCTATACCTTTTCTGTAAACATCAACACTATCTGTAAAGAACTCCCTCGAAATATACAAGTACCTCGGATCAAAGTGCACAGCAACAGAAGGAAACTCTACATTATCACGTAATTTCAAAGAACGCTTAAACTCAACCGAAGGTGAAACCAATCCTAAACCAATCAAGCTGCCATCAACCCTCAAACCATCAGCAGTTTCATTTGTTTCATCAGTAGCTTCAACACTCAAGTTGCCAAATGCCAGAAAATATCCCTGCAGCAAATCATAATTCGGTTTACTTGTAGGGGTCCCGCCCGATTGAGACTGCCAGACTCCTTCCTGAATATTAATATCGCCTTGTGATATGAATATACATCCGTTTTTACTGAAATCTCCGGTTACATCAGTTTCAATATTTGAATTAATATTTAACGGTCCATTTGCAACAATAACTGCTGTCGGCAAATCACAAACAAATGCCTCGTTTCCGGGCGCTGCTCCATGTTCGACAGTCAAACCGGAATTTGCCCTGATCACACACTTTTCCTTACCCGCTGAACAAATATCTGAAGTGCTACCTGTACTTGCAGCATCAATAGTATCACCCGGTAAAACAACCTCATCATACTCATCAGGACTCTTGGAAATCTTTTCTGTTAAACCCACAATTAAATCATTATAGAGTAGGGCACCGGCAGTATTCTGGCCGGCAGAAAGCCTGATATAAGGATTGAAATACTTATTATCGTTTGTCCGCTCATAGACCTCGATTGCTGAAGGGCCGCTCGCTAACAATAATTCCGTTGACACTTGGACCTGATCTTTTCTGAATTCAAAATTATCATAACCCGGCATAGCTAAAGTATCTGAATCATTACTGTCCAGAACAGGAAGTGCAACTGCACCTCCGCTATATACAAGCCCCGCTTTTGTTGTCATCCACGCACTTCCAATTACACCGCAAGACTGCCCGATACAGCTTGAGTCACTTTCAAATTCACCCGCATTGCATGCATTATCTACAACTTCCATTTTAACTCCAAGCCTGCCTTCATCAACAGTCCCAATATCAATATCATAGTTTCCAATCAATCCACCTGGAAAACTTGTATCCTCCCAAATTGGAGATGAAGTATACGTGTATGAGCCGGGTCCTCCGACAGGAACATTAAACGTATTTCCATTATTTACAACTCTCATTGTCTGACTGCCGGCAGAGTAGGGCAGAGGTTCTGAACCGTCAGGAAAAAGTCCCCCAAATCCTTGAGAACGGAGGACAGCACCTGAGTTTTCAGTTATCCTCCAGGGAATTCTGAAAGTCTGCTTGTCCTGCACTTTAAATGATCCAAAATTTCCTGTAGGAGGCGTGAGATCTACAAACCAGCTTCCTGAGTTTACCCAGCCACTGTTGGAAAGTGCCATATCTTGAGCATATCCAAATACATTCAACGTCTGGCTGTCAAAGTTATATACAGGGTTATCAAAAAATTCAACTTCATACTCAATATCCAGATACGATCCCCCAACAGCTCCTACGAAAGAATTTACTTTTATTTCGCCATAATTTGTTCCATTTCTTGCATCGCTGTAGACATTGCCGGTCCAGAGCGAAGGTGAGGTAAAAGTATTACCACCTCCATATATACTGTCCCCAGTTGAAGGAAAAGCCCAATCGTAATTTGCAAAACATCCAAGGACACTTCCGTTACATATAAAATCGTTCGCTGCAGCGTTGATATTAGCCCCATAACCCGCTCTGTTGTCACTTCCCAGTGTAGTAGAATTCGAAGAAAACTGCACATATCCGCCGGTCTGTCCCAACCTCACAAATTCACGATTTTTCCCATGAGTGTTAATTGTCTCAGTTGCAAGCCCCGTTCCCAATGGGTAGTAAAAATCATTTCCTAAATTCTCAGCCTCAACTGTAACACCATTTACCCTGATCTTATCTACCAACAATACTCTCCAACCCAAATCACATCCCGCACCACCGCCGGAGCTAAAGCAACATTGATCCTGGAAACGTATTTTGATCCTGTTTGGGGAGACTGAGTCAGACGTATTAAAAGCATACTGCATATAAGTATTTGGAACGTACCAACTGCGCACCACTTCGTCATCGACCAGAAGCTCCATTTTAGCCTGCTGCGGATATGCAGAAGGATTGCAGTCTCCTGTTGATCTGCCAAATACGTTAATTTTAATCCTTGTTCCATCTTTTGTCATCTTATGAAGCGACTGATCAAGATTCAGCCACGAATGAGCCCCTCCCTGCATCCATATTCCGGCACTTACTATATCTCCAATTCCATCCGGATCACTATATCGAACCGTTAAGGTTGCCGGATTGTTATCAGTACAAAGACTTGCCGGACCGTTATCAGTATCTGGTTCTGTCCCGGAAACACCATTTGGGGGAGTAACCGAAACAACAGTCGGAAGACAGTTTGTCCTGAATGTCTCCGGATCTGACCAGTCTGAATAACGATCATTGGATTTGTTACAAAAAGACGTTGGCGGCATACGATTAATTGCTCTTACACGCCAATTATACTCAGTGCATTCATCCAGCGCTGCTCCGTCATAATCAAATGATTGCCCATAAAATACATATTTATTGTAATATGATCCAATACTTGAAGGATCAAAGGTTACTCCATCCTCATATATAACAACCTGATAAGCGTGAAGCTGTCCGTCATCTAGTTCTCCATCTGGACAATGTATCGCCGGCGAAATACAGGATTTTACATTGTAGCCCCAATCACCTGGCGCGTCCCATTCCAGACGAAATGTATTCACAGGTACAGCGCTGCCACCCTGATAGCCATAAGTTAACCCTGTCGGGACTCCCGGATCTGTATAGCCAACAGAATTACATGCACAGACACACTCGCCGGTACCTGGAGTAGGAGTAGAACCTGTCCCTCCCTGGTAACATGTAACTGTATTTCCACATGGATTACAGATTACTGTACATGAACTCGCACCGCCGCCGGGATTTGTAACCCCATAACCGGAAGGACATTCAGGCTGGCAGTAATAGTTATCACTACAAGACCCGTTGTTACAGGCACACCCTCTAGAAAGCTGATTACAGCTTCCGCCAGCACAAGTTGCCCCCCCATCAACAGTACAAGTATAACTAAAACCGTCACATGTCTGGCACCCTTTATCGTTGTCAACTATACATTCATAGCCTCCTGCATCTGGCATCTGAGCACAGCTGTAACAAGGCGGACACCCTGAAGAATTACAGTCCTCAGCAAAAGCCACGCCCACACCAACCACTGATAACAATCCGCATAGCAAAAATATCGAAAACCCAAATTGAAACTGTTTTAACCTCACGTTTATCTTCATCTGGACAGTCCAACTAATAAATAAACCAGTAAGCTGTTATCAACGGTAGAGTAATTATATCCATCATCGCCGTAAGTAGGCTCATAGAAAGCTCCGAAATTATTAATTGGGGAAGCAAATGCCTCATGATCATAATCAAAAAACTCCCTTTTAGCTTTTACAACAAAAGTCCCGCGATCAGCTAAATAGTTATCATAATACAACTCGCTGAACATCTCATTATAAAACATCCCGCATACAGCCATCGCATTTACATCAGCAGTCGTTGATATTGCGTCACCGTTATTTCCGAATTCAGACGCAAATCGGATATACTTATCATTAGCTGTTGCTCTGTACAAATCCAGAAGAGCAACCCCCAATATGCACTTCGTTGAGTCACCAAAAAACCGATTTTCTGCTGTCTCATTAACATAAATAGAAGCGGCTTGATTTGCGAAATACTCCGCACGCTCCAAGTAGTAATCATCCTCAGTCATTTTAAACTGAGCAGCCTCATCAGAAGCATACACAGCATAGCTTATTAATTCAGGCTCCTGCTCAGAAAGAGGGAATGATTTGTCAGCGGTCTCATATATACTCCTGTCGCCAGTCAATACTGATTCAACATAATCATAATAACCCTCCTGCTCAGAGAAGTTTTCAGTAAAACCCTGCGACAAAAGAGGATTATAAACATTGCGGCTGCACATTTTCAGAGCCTTTTCGCGTATGGATTCAGAAACCTTGTCACTCAGATAAATTTCTTGAAGAAATCGACAATTCCAGAAGTTTATCTGAAGTGTATCTACTTTGCTTTGATCCAGATACACATCCAGATCATTATCAATCTGTGCCAGATATTCTTTTGACTTGTCTTCGTCGCTGAACGCTTCAAAATGTTTAAATTTAGCCCAAATCACAGGAGCACCGGTCTGATTACTTTCCACAGCATTGCAATCCATCCCATCGTCTTCAATTTTACAAGTTACTTTGGCTAAATACCGACCACTTTTATCACGATTTTCATTCATCCAATCCAGTACTTTTACTGCAATTTCTTTATTGGTTGGCTCAGGAACAGGATCAGTAGTCAAATCTAACCACCAATCTCTGATATACGGAAAAGCGTAAACCAACCCAAGAGTCGCCGCTCCAAGCAGCACAACAAGTACAACAACCCTCAGTAGATCTTTTTTTTGCAGCTTAATTTTCAACGCAGATATCAACTCAAGTTAAAAAAGATTGCACTAACCAAGCATAACTCGCTTAATCTCATTTACTATGTCCTCGGAATTCAATTCTGATTTGATCAAGTATGATTTAGCCCCGATTTCGTAGGCCTCTTTAATAACTTTATCGCTAACCATAGCTGTCAATACAATAACAGGCATTTCTCCATATTTATCGGGGTTATCCTTGATATTCCTCAATACCTCAAGTCCATCAATGCCGGGCATCATTAAATCCAACAGCACTAGATCAACTTTAGGCTTATTATCAATCAAAGCTTGCATTCCCTTATAGCCATCAGGGGCTTTTAATACCTTCCATCCCTGTGCTTCCAAAATCTCCGCATATGATTCTAAAAGTGCCTCCTCATCTTCCATTATGAGGATAGTCTTCTTTTCTTCTGCCATCCCTTACTTTAATTAAAACTTAACTACTGACTTTTAAAAATCCCCACTACTCATCTCCTACATACTTCAGATCTCCACTACTATTGTAAAGCACATAATCAAAAATTGAAAGGGCATTGTCACTCACTGGTATGCTGAAGTAACTTCCCTGAAAACTCGAGACATTCGTAGCCTTTGGTGTAACTCTTATCGCAACAGCATTATTGCATGAAACGGAAGAAGTCATCTGCATAGTAACAGGCCCTGGTGCAGCAATAATTCTGATCTCATGCGGTTCATAATTTTTTCCGCCATAGCTCACGGCATCCAGAGTAAAGCTCCAGGCTCCATTTGTATCCCACCCGTAGTTACTTCCAAATGGTGAGTAAGTACCACCCGATAAACAACCTGGGCATATCCCGAAAATATCATCATTAGTGTGGTTTGAGCCAAAACCTGAAGTAGAGTAGGGCTTAATTTCTATCGGATTCCCGTCAACATCCTTAATCGCATATATTTTATGAACAACCAGCCCCCCACCATCAAAAACAAAATCATATGTGCAGCCGCTGTTCGCAGCATCTATCATAATTGAATAACTCTCATATTCAGGAATTGTAATACCATCCGGAAACTCATTATCTTTCGTAAAACAAAGTTCAACTTCAGACTCAGCCCCCTCGTTCAAATTCAGTACTTCCAAGTCCACCGAAACACCAAGCTCAGACTCAATTTCATCTCCATCCATACAATACTCATCAACACTTTGAAGCTCTGGCAAAACAATACTCATCAGCTCATCACGATCAGTACTCTCAATCATTCTAATAATCGACTCAACTTCCTGAGAGGCTTCCGTTGAACGTTTCTCTCCGATGAGCCGCATCCTGTTTTTAATGTTGCGGGAGTAGAGTGCCAATGCAAGCACAATTCCTACTACAAGTATGATCATTATTATCGGCAAGATCTGCCCGCTGTAATTTCTCTTTTTTCCCTTCATTTTTTGATTCTGCATATTTAATTTGAGTAACGAAATAATTCTGCATGAAAAGGCGACTAGGACTTTTTGCAATAGTATTAGGTCATTCGTCCCTGCCCCCTGGCATATCTTAAACCTACCGGCTGCGCGCGCTTTTCAATTGCAGTCTTCTTTCTTAACATAAATTAAAATTTTTAATATAAAGTATTCAAAATTCAAAAGTTATTGCTCTATGGATTTTTGAATTTCATAACTCAAATTATTTGCCTATTCTATACTTAATTTCCCGGTTGACACCGCAATCTGCTTGTAATAAAGAGACTGCTCATCTTCACCATACCATTTATTTGATTTGCCGCCAATTTTCACGTCAAAATAAGTATTTTCGCCGCCAGCACTGTTAAAATTCAATATAAAATCAGCAAAATTTATTGTATCAGAATTCAGTATAATAACATTTTTCTTGTAATCAGCCTTGCTGCTGTCAAAACATAACTCAGGGGAATATCCATTGTCAACTGCATATGAAGTTTTAACCAGAAACCCTTGCTCAGGCTGAGGTGAAAAGTCATTTGGAGGAGAGTAACTCTGAGGAACTTTAAAATATCCAAAACAAATATATCTGTCACCGCCCGGCGGGAGAATATGAATCTCATTCGCAGCTCCTGAAGCTGCACTTGAGCTGTAAACTTGCTGTAGATTGGCCGTTGAGCTTGTTTCAATTGTCATACTGCCGGGATTCATAGAGCGAATGCTCTCACTTTGGTAGATTCGGACCTCATCAGCATCTGCCTGACTCAAAAACCGTTTCATAATTTCAAGTGAAGTATCAACCTCATCCCGAACCCGCAGCTTTACATCCGACCTCAGAGAAGCTCGTATCATAGCATTCAGGGTGACTGCTACCATCATCATGATCACCATCATAATCAAAATTGTCACTATCATTTCTATCAGTGTAAATGCTTCATATTTTCTCGGACTGCCGGGTTTTGTGCAGCTGCTTCGGTTGTTAAAACGAAAAATTTTATTCATCAATGATTTTTCCTCCCAATAACTAAAATTTCGTAAGTACATGAACTGAGGTCCCTCTCAATCGGACATCTAAAATATCCGGAAATTGCAACCCCCTGAACCAGGCCATTTTCTGAATCATAATCATCAACACAATACAGCTCATAAGTTTCCCCTGTGAAATTGAAATTTCCACTATCCCGACAGGTGTGAGGATCCCCGCCGGCGCCATACGAGCAACTTACAAAAACACTCCCGCTTTGAAGCAATGAAGGATCTTGTAAAGTGCCCTGGACCTGATAACACTCATTTACATTTGGAGAGGCAGGAAAAATTGTAGAAGATGGATCACTGTTATACTGGTCGAGAATCACATTAACCCGCTCGGCTGTAAAATTTGCCTTCGCTGTCAACTGGTCAAATCTCTCCAATTGTTCCATCTCCATGACAATATCAGCAGCCAGGCCCATGAAAACTATGCATACCATCCCTGCGATTGCAACCGCAATCACAGCTTCAATAAACCCAAATGCCTTGTATTTTTTTAATCTATTAATTTGTCTGCTTTATAAATTTAGCACGAAATCCCGGCAACTAAAAAAAACTCATTCAATTGTAGTATCACCCTTTGTAATACGGCCGGAAACAGGAGCCGCAGAAACAAGTTTCCATGCTCCGCCTGACCCGGCTGATTTTCTTCGCAAACGAAAAGCCAGAGGGATGACATCTCTTGAAGTCGATCCCCAGAAAGTCGGCTCATCATCAGATTTCGAGTAATCATAATTAATCAACTGCCCATTTGCATCGTAAACAAAAGCACGACCCGTCATTGATTCAAATACAATATAGCTGGGCTGAAAACTGCCATTTTCGTGACGCTCAAGCGAAAGAGAAGTCAGCGGAACTTTATACGTCTGATACTCACCAATTTTTACTAATTCAGAAACAGTTCTATCACAAACACCCTCGCGAAGCCCACCGGGGGGAAGCCCTCCATTAGCAACTCCATCCAGTGAAACCCCAAGATTGTACTCAGGATCAAATCCGGGCAGAGCAGAGGTCATAATTTCATTCTCGGGATCAAATGATTCAAACGGAGCGCACCACTTAAATAAATGATACTCCCCTGTATTATCAATATCGCGAAAATCAACTCCAATACCATAAATCCAGTCTTCATCTATCTCCCTGGAGAGAAACATCGCACTCCTTTGGGCATAACGTATGTCCTGTTCAAGAAAGCTGACAGCATTAGTTAAATCCATAGAAGCTCGAAAATCACCCACAGATACAACACCCGCTGCAAAGAGAATAACTGTAATAACCAACACTACAACCATTTCTATTAGTGTAAATCCCCGGTATTTTTTTAGCATGGCAGATTCAAATTCTTATAAGCTTACTATAGTGAATACTATACCATCTGGAGCTAAACTTGCAACTACATAACCAATTGCCAAAAAGGGCAGAAAAGGGACATACTTCTTACGCCAAGCAGGATCAATTATTATAAAAAAGATGCTCGGGATTGCCAAAATCAGAGCCCCGTAAAAAAACGATATTGAGGGCTGAAGCATTTTTTCACTCACTAAGCCGATAAATAAGATTGTCAGTATATCAGCAAAGCCAAAGGACTTTTTAATTAGATTCATAAAGCTCATGAGCGCAGCCCAGAGAAAAGCCTCAACAACCGGAAAGTACAGATCCAAATAGAAACCGTGCGAATTGCTGCCCGTCAAAACCCTATTCAAGAACCATATAACTCCCATAATCATCACAGCATGCATGACAAATCGAGGAACCTGATTGTAAAGCAAGTCAAAGATACTTATGAAAAAGAGCATCGTCACAACAAAGTAATTAATTATGGGCACACCTAGAATTGAGAATATTAAGAAAGTCCCACTTAAAAAAACTTCCGCATAAAAATACTCAGGAGATATCATTTTGCCACAATTTCTGCATTTACCCTTTTGCAAAATATATGAAAGAATTGGGACTAGCTCAAACCACTTAAGACCGGTCTTGCATTTTTCACAGTGAGAGGGCTGAAAGAGCATTTTTCTTACAGGATACTCCTGATAGATTCTGAAAGCGAGTGCACTCAAGAAGCTTGAAATAGCAGCCCCCAGCAAAAAGAGCATTATATGCTGTAAGATAGCTAGAATCATAATACAAAATCCGCCATCGTATCTAAAAAATTAGTACAAATGGCGGATATAAGCTCAATAAATATATTTACTCGATTTACAATGACTCATCAGGAATATCCCCTCCCAAAGTTACATCTAATCCGCTACCACTGACACCCCATCCGGAGTTCTCTTTTGACCACTGATCGATAGCAAAATTGCTCGAATTAAAAGCACTATAACCAGGATCACCCGGTTTTGTAATAGTTGTAGTTACAGCACCACCTGCCACATCAGCATTTGCCAAACCATTCCCATCACATACATATCCCTTTTCCTGAGCATCATCATATCCACCCAGCGAAGCACATATCAAAACATGCTGCTGATCAGGCGAAACAGCGTACAGATAATCAGTATCCGCACCTCCATCAAAACCCTCTGCGAAATCTTTTATACCACCCCCTGAAACAGGCTGATTCAAAAGTGTTCCTACTTTAGCCTGTGCAGGAAATTCACCTTTTTCTCCATAATACGCAGTAGCAGCTTGATATAAATTCTTTACAGCATTCTTATGAACTGCTTTATTCGCATTTGCAATTAGCGATCTAGTCCCGATAACTCCTGCTGCACTTAGGATGATAATGATGATAACGACTACCACCATCTCAATAAGTGTAAAACCCTGATAACTTTTCTTCTTCATCTTCTGGGCAATTAATTAAAAAATTATTTTGAACCTACTAACTTATACTATTTATTATGCCAAACTGTCAAATTTACATTGTGCGATCCAGACACTTTTGATTCTTCTCCTGATTTCCATCAATTATTTTGGGCGTGATCATAAATAATGCTGCCGAAACGATTCTATATAGCTCCGGCAATATTAAACATCGGCAAGTAAACCGAGGCGGCAACAAAAGCTACAACTCCACCCATAATTATCAATAATATCGGCTCCAGCAAAGTAGACAAATTATTTGTCATATACTCAACCTCTGATTCATAAAAATCAGACATCTTTTCAAGAACATGATCAAGAGCACCAGTCTCCTCACCAACAGTAATCATCTGGCTGACAATAATTGGAAAAACCTCGCTTCGTGAAATCGGCAGAGCCAGCGGGACGCCTTTCTCAACATCATCAATAGCGTTTAAAACCGCTTCCCGAAACAAAATATTATTCAGAGAATTCGCTGTCAGCTGTAACGCCTGAATAATTGACAAACCGCTGCTCAAAAGCAAGCTCAAAACTCGGGTAAACTGAGATAACTGAATATTGACAATAAGGGGCCCAATAACCGGCATCTTTATAGAAAGCATAGCAAAAAATCGCTTACCCTTGGGAGTATCAAGATAAAGCTTCAGGCCAATACCCAGCAGTGCCAATACGATAGCGATCAACCACCAATACGAAAACATAGTATTACTTATCCAGATCAGCATCCGAGTAATTGCAGGCAGCTGCTGATCACCAAAACTTGAATACACTTCCTCAAGTGCAGGAACCAGAACTACCATCATGATAACCACGGCCCCGATCAAAGTCACAAGCGTGAGAGCAGGGTAGGTCATTGCAGAACGAACCTTATCACGAAGTTTTTTCTTCTTCTCAATCTCCTCTGCAAGTCTTTTCATAATATCCTCTAGATTTCCACTCTCTTCACCGGCTTCTATTAAATTTATAGTAATCTCGTCAAAAACATTACTCGTGCGCTTAAGGGCTTTGGCGAGACTTACACCTCCTTCAACATCAGACAACACAGTTTCCAGAGCTGCTTTGAATTTCGGGTTTCGAGCCTGTTCCCCTAAAATCCGTAAAGATTGAGTCAGAGGAAGGCCTGCAGATATCATTGTCGCAAACTGTCTCATAAAGATAACTATCTCTTTGATGGGAACATTGCCGATATTAATCTGTTGCAGCTTTTCAAGCGTCAATCCGATTTCTTCAGATACTGACAAGACCACCAGACCCCGAGATTGGAGACTTTCTACTACACTTTGCTTGCTTTTTGCTTCTAAAACACCTTTGGAAATCGCGCCTGCCTTGGTTTTAGCCTGATATTTAAATCTCTTCACCGTACAAAATATTAAATAATTTAATGTTAGGTCTTACAGTTTTCTATGATTTAAGAGCTTATAACGATTGTATCATCAAGCTCTAACATCATGATTTGAGCAACCGCACAATTTCTTCAGGCTTTACAGAAAATCTCTGAGCAACCTCCATAGTTATCTGATTTTCTCGGACCAGCTTTACAAGCGAGTGTTCAAGAGAAATCATCCCTACGTCGGCACTTGTGCGAATTACATTGTCAATCTGGTGTGTTTTTGCTTCACGAATCAGATTGCGAACCGCAGGATTCGCAAGCATAATCTCACTCACAGCTGTCCTGCCTCCCGACTGGAGAGGAACAAGCCTCTGAGCGATTACAGCCTCAATTATATTTGAAAGCTGAGCTCGAACCTGATTCTGCTGATGCTCAGGGAAGACGTCAATTATACGGTCTATTGTCTGAGCAGCGTTATTCGTGTGCAAAGTAGCAAAAACCAGATGCCCCGTCTCTGCTAAAGTTATAGCAGAAGCAATTGTCTCATAATCACGCATCTCACCGACCAAAACAACATCGGGATCTTCACGGAGAGCACTCTTCATCGCTATTTGCCATGAATGAGTATCATCGCCAACCTCTCTCTGAGCAATTAAAGCCTTGGCTGGCTCATACACATACTCAATCGGATCTTCAATAGTCAAAATATGGCACGCTCTGTTCATATTTATTTCCTGAAGCAATGCGGCTAGAGTAGTAGTTTTACCTGACCCAGTAGGACCTGTTACCAGCACAAACCCTTGATTAATCTTTGTAAGCTGATGATAAATCCCCGGCAGCCCCAATTCATCAATTGTACGAATATTGGATGGAATCAACCTCAAAGCCGCAGCCATAGACTTTCTCTGATAAAAAGCATTCACACGGAAACGACCTTTCCCTTCATAATCATAAGCCAAATCAACTTCGCGGTTTACCTCCAATCTATCACGTTTTTCTTCTTCAAGTATTGGCAAGATCAAATCTTCAGCAACTTTTGGTGTCACAACATCGTTTGAAACAGGGGTAAGATCCCCATCGACTCTCAGCATAGCAGGGTAGTCAACACTAATGTGCAAATCAGAAGCATCACGCTGAATTACAATGTCAAGCAACTGCGAGATAGTATAAGGGTAATTCCCTGTGGAATTAACTTTTGGAGCCTGACCGGTCGGAGAGGGAGATGAATTCGCACCCGAAACAGAAGCAGGAGAAGATTGTTGAGACGTCTTCACCTGGTCATTAGCTTGACCTTTATTTACAGTGATATCATTTTGGGGCTGAGGTGTACTTGCTTGATCAGTTTTATTGTGGGCTTGAGCCTGAACTGACCCGGCACGACCCGATTTACTATTGGAACCAGCTTGAACTGACCCAGCCGGATTCTCTTTTTCAGCTTTTTGCCCAAGTTCTTTTTGTTTAGTGTCCTCTGATTCAGTACCTCTGGCAGAATCCGCAGGAGTAGATGAGCCTGGCATGCCAGGCTTTGCCGAACTGGAAGAAACAGGGGAGGATGATGGTGTCCCGGGTTTAGCTCCGACTGGAGGCAGAGGCGAACTTGACGCTGAAGAAGACGGAGGTATCGGATTGGGCTTTTTAGCGCCACTTGGCGGCTGAGCTGAACTTGACGCACTTTGTGGAGAAGACTGCGATGCCGCCGATGACTTATTCTGATCATTCATCTGGACCTGGCTTAGATTCATTTTGAGATCTGGGTCCGATGAATTATTTCCCGGGTTGCTTTGAGAACTATTCGGCTTCGTGTCCTGTGGCTTCCTCTGAGGCGGCTTACCCTGAGAAGGAGATGAGGGTGGGGGGGGTGATTGCGACGACTTAGCATTACTTTTGTTCTTGTTTTTAAGATTTTTTAATTTTGAGAGAAGATTCTGCAAAGCTGGATCATCCTTCCCGTCACTTTTCGAGCTCTGATCCTGTGAATTTCCTGTTGGGCCTGATTTTTCTGGTTTCGGTTTGGAACTCAAATCATCAGTTTTTCCCTGCTGTACCGGAGTTGATGGTTGAGCCGGTTGAGAAGAAGTTGTAGAGGGCTGGGCAGGAAGAGGTTTTGGAGCCGCAGAACCTTTTGAAACGGCATTATTCATTGGGGAATCATTCTGTTGTGGCGATTTCTGCTGTGCTGATACAGCGTTCTGTGCGGGCTTCGAAGCGGAACTCATAAAAGCTTTGGACGCTAGATTCGACGCAGGACCTCCGTTTGAGCCTGAAGATGCGGGCTGCGGATTGACTTGAGGCGAATTCACAACTGGTTTGGGTTTCAAGTCAGTCGGCGGCGATGATTGCTTCTGAGAGTCAGCAGCAGGAGCAGATGACGTGTTATCTGACTTTGGAGAGCTGTTCCCCGATCCTGAATTTGGGTAATTAAAATCTAATGAATTTTGTTGGGCAGACATTTTATAGGCAGTCTAAATTAAATCTTATGAATTCTAATATACACAATTTTGGAGAGTATATCAATTCAATACTGACTTAATTTCAACATTAGAAATTAAAAATTGGTTATGCTATTATTTTGGTGAGCGAGCGTATACAAATAAGTATAGATAGCAAACGAGAAAGTCCCCGCCAGCTATTGCTGGATGTGGGTTCGAGGTTTATCCTTATGCAAAGACTCGTTTGATTTTACTCAGCAAATAAACTAATAAGATACTGTCCATGAGCAAAACCCAAGTAATAGATTATCTCGAAGAAAAGGGCATCATTGAGAAAGGAAAAGCCGACAAACTTCGAGTAGAAATGGTCAAATCAGGCAAAACAGAAGACCTAGTCCTGGAAGGCGATTCCTCAATCAAGGAAACCGACGTGGTTCAGGCAAAAGCCGAGATCTTTAATATCCCTTTTGTAGACCTCACAAACAAAGATGTACCGGAAAGCCTTTTATCAGAAGTAGATGCCAAAATGCTCCAGAAATTCAAAGCCATTCCATTTGAAAAAACCAATTCTACCGTAAAAATCGCTATGATTAATCCGTTTGATATTCAAGCTATCCAGGCCCTTCAGACTCAATATCCCGCCGGCACAAAAATCAAAGTCTACATAGCTACAAGCGACGGAATTAATCTCCAAATGGGAAGAAAGCTCGGAGATGTCATTACAAGTGAAGTTTCCGAAGCTGTGGAAGATGTAGGACCACGTGTCACAGACCTGGACGAAGAAGACACAGGAAGCCTTGAAGATGACTCTCTTCAAAATGCTCCTGTGGCTAGAATTGTAAATTCAATACTGCAGTATGCAATTAAATCCAAGGCTTCGGATATCCACATTGAGCCGATGGAGAAAAAACTCAGAGTTCGCTTCAGAATTCATGGCGTAATGTCAGAAAAGCTCAGTCTACCAAAACATCTTACTAGTGCCGTTGTATCGAGAGTTAAAATTATGTCTGATTTGAAAATTGATGAAAAAAGAATCCCTCAGGACGGAAGATTTCAGGTACGATCATCCAATTTCAAAGTAGACGTACGTGTTTCAACTATGCCATCAATTTACGGCGAAAAAGTTGTAATGAGACTGCTGGAAACATCCGTAGGTGTACCTGCACTCGAGACAACCGGTATGCGCGGCAGTGCCTACAAAACCTATGAACAGGGCATCAGGGCTACAGAAGGTATAATTTTAATAACCGGTCCAACCGGGTCAGGTAAAACAAGAACTCTCGCAGGCACACTGGATAAAATAAATACCCCTGACGTTAACATTATGACACTTGAAAATCCTGTCGAGATCAGAATCCCCGGCGTCACACAGGTCCAAATTAATCCAGCCGCAGGACTCACTTTTGCAAAAGCCCTTCGCTCGGTATTGCGGCAAGATCCCGACAAAATCATGGTAGGAGAAATCAGAGATACAGAAACGGCCGAACTTGCCGTTGAGGCATCGTTGACAGGACACCTGGTTTTAGCCACATTGCACACAAACAGTGCAGCAGCAGCTATCCCGCGTATGCTTGAGATGGGAATCGAACCGTATTTGCTGTCAGCCACTCTTAAAATTGCCGTAGCACAGCGTCTCCCGAGACGAATTTGTTCTCATTGTCATGAGCCGTATAAAGCAACCGAAGCCGAGATCAGTGATATAAATAAAGTTCTGGCGCCAATTCCAGGATTTGAGCTATTTGATTATGCTGAGAAGATGTGCAAAATGGAACCCAGTTCCAGAAAAGGAGTTCCTTCTCCAAATATGAAGTGCCCAGAAACTGACAGTACCGGCAAAAAGATAATATATCTCTACCGGGGTAAAGGCTGCGACAGATGCAACGGCACAGGATATCAGGGAAGAGTAGGAATATTTGAAGTCTTGCGGATAAACGAGAAAATCGTTCAGTTAATGATGAATTCACGCCCGGCATCTGAAATTCACGATGAAGCAGTCAAAAACGGTATGATCTCAATGCGTCAAGACGGCTATTTGAAAGCGCTTGAAGGCATTACTACAATTGAAGAGATTCTCAGAGTTTCAAGAGACTAAAAAAGATATTTTGTACAAAGTATTTGAATTAAAATCCATTTAGAACTACAGATAAAAATGACCTACTTAATAATCAACAGAGACCATGAAGTTCGGAAAGAAGAACTATTACAACAACTCAACAGGCACTTAGAGCTGGAGATCGAGACAACTCAGGACCTGATCAAATACCCGGACATACACGTCATAGAAACAACTGAGAAAACGAAAGCTATGGGTATCGACCAAGTCAAAAAGCTCCAGTTAGAAATGCTTTTTAAACCATTAAACCTCTCAAAGCAAGCCGGTGTAATCGCAGAAGCACAGAACCTGACCAAAGAAGCTCAAAATGCTCTCCTGAAAACCCTCGAAGAGCAGCCTGAAAACACAATTTACCTCCTGACTGTCAACAACGAAAAAAACTTACTGCCGACGATTGTATCCCGCTGTGTCAAACTTTACGTTAAAAAAACACAAAACACAGACGGCAAAGTGGAAAAAAACTATGATAAAACCGACAAACCGGAGTTTTTAGAAAAGGATATTGCCGCCCAATTTGAATTTATGAAAAAGTTGACAGAAGCCGAGAAAGAAGTTGGTGGTAAAATCCTTGATTTTATGATACAATTAGGTGATTATTACAGGGCAGAATGGAAAAGCAGCGTAAATTCAAATCCCCAGGAAGCTAGAGTATTTTCCCGGAAAATAGAGATCATTGAGACAGCTCAAAAACGCCTCCAGGCAAACACTAACAGGCTGTTTACACTCGAAAATCTCGTTTTGCAGCTCAGTAAAACGAGATGACTTGCAATTTGAAACAATAACTATTACAATGCCCTGTGCGATATCCGAGTAAAATATAATATATACACAATGGCAAAAGCGAAAAGTGACACAAAACCCGAGTTAAAAGGCGATGCAAAATATGATGCATCAAAAATCCGTGTCCTCCAAGGACTTGAAGCAGTAAGAAAACGACCGGCTATGTATATCGGCTCTACTGATGAACACGGCTTACACCACATATTGTATGAGGTACTTGATAACTCTGTTGACGAGGCAATCGCAGGATATTGCGACCATATAACTGTTACTCTCAAGAAAGACGGATCAATTGAAGTACTGGACAACGCTCGAGGAATTCCTGTAGACATTCATCCTCAAACCAAGAAATCAGCACTTGAGACAATTATGACTAATCTCCATGCAGGAGGAAAATTTGATAACAGTGTATATAAAACATCCGGAGGACTTCACGGAGTAGGAATTAAATGTACAAATGCGCTCTCAGAGTGGATGCAGACAACTTCATATAAAGATGGGTACGAATACACACAGCGGTATGAGCGAGGAAAAGTTAAGACAAAAGTTGAAAAAGTGGGAAAAACAACCTACTCCGGTACAAAACACGCTTTTAAACCTGATTCGAAGATTTTTGGCGATGCCAAATTCAACATTACAACAATAATTGAGAAATGCCGAGAACACGCTTATCTCACAGGAGGACTCAGATTTTCAATTATTGATGAAAGAAAAGATGCGGATAAAGCACTGAAAGGGAAGAAACCTTCAGTATATGAGCTGTATTTTGAAGACGGCATAAAAGCATTTATTAAATACATCAATATCAATACAAAAACACTTGGTAAAATCTTTTACACAGAGGGCAAAGACGAGGATATAATTGTGGAAGTAGCGATCCAGTACACAAATAAAATGAATGAAAATGTAAGATGCTACACCAATAATATTCTCAATCCGGATGGAGGAACTCACTTAAGCGGTTTTCGTGCTGCTTTGACAAAATCAATTAACAGCTATGCATCTGAGCAGAAATTACTAAAAAATGACAGCGATTCTCTCAGTGGCGATGATGCACGCGAAGGCATTTCAGCTGTAATCTCAGTAAAGGTGCCAGATCCTCAATTTGAAGGACAGACAAAGATCAAGCTTAATAACCCGGAAGTTAAATCTGCCGTTTACAAAGTACTCAAAGATGCACTGGACACCTTCTTCAAAGAAAACCCAAGAGATGCTAAAAACGTCATCGGAAAGGCAATCTTGGCATACAAAGCCAGAAAAGCTGCAAAAGCAGCAAGAGATGCTGTAATCCGAAAAGGTGCTTTCGATGGAGCCGGGCTGCCTGGAAAATTATCAGACTGTGCCAGCAATAATCCCGAAGAAAGCGAACTTTACCTGGTTGAGGGAGATTCCGCAGGCGGATCAGCAAAACAAGCACGTGACAGGACAACTCAAGCTGTGCTTCCACTAAAAGGTAAGCCTATGAATAGTCAAAAGTATCGTATTGACAGGGTTCTGAATAATCCCGAGACAAAAGACATGGTAAGTGCTTTTGGATGCGGAATAGGTGATACCCTCGATACAAGTAAGCTTAGATACAACAAAATTATCATTTTGAGCGATGCTGATGTTGACGGACTACATATCACCACACTGATTTTGACTTTGCTATACAGATTTTTCAAGCCCTTAATCGAACAGGGCTTTGTTTATGTGGCTCAACCGCCTCTATTCAAAGTTGAAATAGGTAAAAAAAGATATTACCTGATCAGCAATGAAGATAAAGAACAGTTTAAGAAAAAGGCTGAATCAAAAGGCAAAAAAGTAGTAGTAAGCAGATTCAAGGGACTGGGAGAAATGGATCCCGAACAGCTGTGGGAGACCACAATGAGTCCGGAAACCCGAGTTCTGAAACAAGTAACGATACAAGATGCGGAAAAGGCAGATGAGACTTTTGAAATGCTTATGGGTCCCGAAGTACCTCCACGCAGAAGATTTATTCAGAGTAATGCAAAATACGCTATCTTAGATGTCTAAGTTATTGTTATTATTTAATCATTAATTCGCTATGGCTTTAAAAATCGATCCGGAAAAAATCATTAAAGCTCCATTTATTGAAAAGGACTGGTGGAAAAAAGCTGGTACAATAGCACTTTTGTTTTTTTGTGTGATTCTTTTGACAGTTATTTTTCAGATGATATCTTCGTTTATTGCTGTCCCGATAATTGGCTTAATTTTTGCAGGTATCGAGGAATCAGCTGCAATGAGGGTCGAAACCGACTTACTTCTCTCTGCAGTAGCAGCTGTAGTTATTCTTATTGTCTACGGAGGAATGTCTTTGATCCTTATACCACTATTTATATACCTGACAGGGTATATAAATCGCTACGCAAAAGCAGTTATGCAGGACCAGAATGCCGTCCTGCCAAAGCACGAAAATATCAAGCAACAGATGAAATTCGGATTTAGAGCATTTGTAAGCACCGCTACATACAATGTAATATTTGCACTAGTCGCAAATCTGGTTTTTATTCTTCCATTTGTACTCCTACTTAATGATTTTGATACATATATTTGGGGTGTAGTAGCTTTTGCCGTAGTGTACAGCTTGATTTATACAGCAGGGACAGTGCTCTTTAACTTAATCTCCACATCCTCGGGCTATATATTTTTAAAAACTAATAGCGTACGCAAAGCTCTTAAGTTTTCAAATATTAAGAAGGTCATCAAAGATGGATGGAAGCATATCCTAGTGTTATGGGGGTTAAACATCATTTTGTGGTTTATAATATACGCAATCTGGATATTCACTTCCTGTTTTGGTTTTATAACTATGCCAATTATTGCTTCTCTCTGGATGATCTACTCAGGCTATCTAAAAGGCTACGTTCTAGGACAATTGAAAGTTGATAATTTTGAAGATTAATTAATTTGGCAGGAATGTCACAAACAACATGGCAGAAAAATCTAAAGGAAAAAAAGAAAAAAATCTGAAAAAAGCTAAAAAAGAATTATTAAAACGAGCTGAAAAGCCCGAAAAAAAAGACGAGCCGGGCAAGGAAGAAGCAGAAACAGCTGCTGATTCCGATGAACAGCAATTTGACACACCTGAATTTGAACAAGGGAAGGTAGTCAGGCAATCTATCGTAAAAGAAATGAAGTCAAATTACCTTGATTACTCAATGTCAGTTATTGTATCCCGTGCACTCCCGGATGTCCGTGACGGATTAAAACCATCACAGCGGAGAATTCTTGTGGCTATGAATGATTTAAATCTGAAACCGGGTTCACATTACAGAAAATCCGCCAAAATAGCTGGTGACACATCTGGTAACTACCACCCGCACGGTGAACAGGTAGTCTATCCAACTATGGTTAAGATGGCACAGGATTTTTCAACCAGATATCCGCTTGTAGACGGGCAGGGAAACTTTGGTTCAATTGACGGCGATACTCCTGCCGCAATGCGTTATACAGAGGCAAGAATGGGGAAAATCACCAGCGCCATGATTCAGGATCTGGAAAAAGGAACTGTCACTTATATCCCGAATTATGACGCAACCAGAACTGAACCGACTATTTTGCCGACAGTATTTCCTAATTTGCTTTGCAACGGCAGTGATGGAATCGCAGTAGGTATGGCAACCAAAATTCCACCTCACAATATGACAGAAGTTGTAACCGCTCTGCGTGAAATGATTAAAAAGGGCAACAAATGGAAAGGCGAGGCTCTTTACAATGATTTGAGAGAGAAGAAAGAGAAAAAGGAGAAAACACCACGTGTTCTAAATTCGGCACCGGAAGATCTCCTTGAAAATTATGTACACGAAGACGATCCTGACAGGGAAGAAAAGATTGCAGAGATTCGCAAACAAATACGCGAAAGCGATGAAGACAAAGTTGTAACACTTTATCCAAAATTTGAATCCGGTATCTCGCTTGACGAATTGATTGAGATTATTCCGGGCCCTGATTTTCCAACCGGAGGCACCATCTACAACAGAAAAGAGGTGCTAAAAGCCTACGAGACGGGGAGAGGGCGAGTTTTGATGCGTGCTAAGGCTTCAATTCAGGAGGGCAAGAGAAATCGCATGAGAATAATCGTCACTGAGGTCCCATACCAGGTAAACAAGGCCCATATGATAAGCAAAATCGCTGACCTGGCAAAAGAAAAGAAAATTACCGGAATATCTGACATCAGGGACGAATCAAATCGAGAAGGTATTAGAGTAGTCATAAAATTGAAGAAAGATGCTCAGCCAAAAGTAGTTCTCAACAAACTCTACAAATACACCGAAATGCAGAAAGCCTTCAATGCCAACATGATAGCGCTCGTAAACGGTGAACCCAAAACCCTCAATTTAAAAAGAATGCTTGAACTATTTATCACTCACCGAATTGAGATAACGATCCGCAGATATGAATTTGAACTGGCTCAGAACCGCTACAGAGGACATATCCTGGAAGGCTATCTAAAAGCTCTGGATCTAATTGATGAGGTAATTAAGTTGATCCGGGCATCAAAAACTCAGGAAGAAGCAAAAGATAACATGATTAAAGAGTTTGATTTCACGGAAGTTCAAGCTCAGGCGATATTGGATATGCAGCTTCGCAGACTTGCTGCCCTTGAAAAACAGAAAATTGAAGATGAATTCGCAGAAATCAAAGATAGAATTAAGCTTTACACCGGAATTCTCGGAGACAATTCAGAAATTTTGAAAGTAATTGATAGAGATCTGGAAGAAGTCATTGAGAAATACGGCGATGACCGGCGGACAAAAGTTGTAAAAGGCAAAGTGGATGAAATTTCAGAAGAAGACATAATCGCCGAGGAAGATACCTTTGTGACGATAACCAGAGCTGGCTATGTAAAACGAGTTTCTCCTGACGTCTACAAAACTCAAAAACGCGGCGGGAAAGGCAAGATTGGGGCCACTACAAAAGAAGGAGACTATGTTGAGCACGCTGTTTTATGCAGTACTCACGATGTATTGCTGCTATTTACAAACCGCGGAAGAGTATTTGATCTGAAAACTTACGACATCCCTGAGTCAGGCCGCACCGCAAAAGGATTACCTATTGTTAACCTGATCCAGATAGAGCAGGGCGAGATAATCACAAGCGTACTGAAGCGGACAAATGGCATTAACACAGTCCAAAATACCAACGAAATGGCTGATGACGATGATGGAGGGTCAGTAAAGCCTGATAACAAAAAGAAGTACCTGTTTATGGCCACCGAAAAAGGAGTAGTCAAGAAAACAGATATTTCTGAATTCGAAAATATCAGGTCATCGGGCCTAATCGCAATTAAGCTCCAGCAGGGAGACGAATTGGGATGGGTACAGCCGACCACCGGAGAGGATGAAATTATGCTTATTACCAGAAAGGGTAAGTCTATACGATTTAGTGAAGATGATGTGCGATCTCAGGGGCGAAATACCCAGGGCGTCACAGGTATTAAGTTTAAATTTGAGGATGACGAGGTTATCTCAATGATCGTAGTTGGAAAAGATAGTGATAAACTGTTTGTAATCTCGGAAAAAGGCTACGGAAAAATGACAGAATTAAAGCAATATTCCAATCAAAATCGAGGAGGAAGCGGCATTTATACTTTCCAAATTCGCAAAAAGACCGGAGACCTGGTTGCCGCCGATTTAATAAATGGTGATATTGATGAAATGGTTGTTATGTCAAAGAACGGGGTAGTAATACGCCTGGAAACCAAGGGCCTTCCAAAGCTGAATCGTCAGACCTCAGGTGTCAAGATTATGGACATGAAAGGGGATGATGAAGTAACAGCGATGGTTCTGGATTAAAAAACGGCTCTACGGTAACAAATCGTATTACACTAACCATAATTCTCTGTACTGCTATGTTGAAAATTCATATATGAATATGAAAAAAACAAGATTCAAAAACAAACCTATCATACTTACCCTCGCAGTAGTCTTAATCCTGCAAGTGTTTGGTATTATCCTTTTCTTTTTTTACTCAAAAGCGAAAAGCGAAGGGGAGGGTCTGAGTAAAATTGTGGAACAATCTAGTAAATCACAGCAAGACTATAGCGACGGGGAAGACGAGCTTAGTCAGCAAACAGAACACGAGAGTGACAACGGAAATAGCAGCGGAAGTGATAGCGAAAATGATAGCGGACAAAGTGAAACTCCCAATGAACAACAAGCTATAAATTTTGATGACCCATCTGCCAATTGCCCTGAAGTCGATTTAGGCCTCCCTCCCGGCCCACCCGGATACAAAATTGACTCGGCTGACTGGGCCGCCTATCCCACAAAAATCTCTCCTGTTACAAAAGACCCTAATGACCTGTTGGTACTCGTAAATAAAAAGTTTCAATTGCCTCAGGATTATGAACCTGAGGATTTGACAGATCTTGGAGTAACAGAGGTCAGAGGCTCTTCAGGGAAGTCAGGGAGGCAAGTTATCGTTGACCAACTGAGATCCCTGGGTCAGGCTGCAAAGGATGATGGTATAGATTTAGCTGTGAAATCAGGATACAGATCCTATGATACTCAGATCGCCACTTATAATTACTGGGTGAGTGTAGAAGATGGGAATGAGTCAGAGGCCGACAAATACTCCGCACGGCCGGGTCACAGTCAGCATCAATTGGGTACTACGATAGATTTTACAACCAATGAGTGCGGGGACTGTATTGGGGATAATTTTACCGGGACAAAGGCTCAGGCTTGGCTTTCCCAAAATGCATGGAGGTATGGTTTTGCTCTTTCTTATCCGATCGAGGGTGAGTTTTATACCGGTTATTTGCCTGAATCATGGCACTACCGCTTCATTGGCGTAGACAATGCTGCGTGCTGGAAAGATTCAGGTTTGGTTCTGGATAGCTGGCTTTTTCAGGTGGGACAGTAGTTTTGGGTGCATGGATTTTGGGTTGGGTAATTGGGGTGTTGAGTGGGTGGTCGGGTGTTGGTTTGGTGGAAGATTGCACACCCTCTATTTAACAATCTCAAACGGCCTTTTTCATTATGCAAAAATTATGCAATACGCAATCCTGCTTTGGTGCCAATATTAATCTATCGTGTTAGATAAAAATTCAATGTCATCGAAATCGACAAAATCAAAAGTGGTTAGATAAAAATATTTGTCATCGAAATTCAATGTATTTCGTCCCTTAATTTATCTAAAATCTCATCCGATTTCGACCTTAATTTTACCAAATTTAGAGACAATTTAATATCCATGAGCTTTCTTTTGGTTGCCCTTTCAATTTTCCTTGACCTCATAAGCCTGTCGTAAGGAGTAGCAGGCTTCTGATAAGTTTTCTTAACAACCCGGCCTTTTTCGTCTCTTACCTTGCAGTGTAGTTTCATACAAGGAGTAAAAAAGTTGCAAATCAGATCTTCTACAGCGTAGAATTCATTTAGCAGGTTTACGGCTCTTTGAGTGTCCAATCTCCAGTGCCCAACCTGCTTCCTTACTTTATCACCATTCTTTTGCTCTACATGAGCATTATCATTCTTTTTGTAAGGTCTTGATCTGGAGACTTTTACATTCTTTAGTCTGGAGTGTACAACAGCCTCACTGGTAAGCATCTTTAAAGTGGAAGGACAGTTGTCCGGATGAAATCTTAATATTCTATGACGTATTCTTTCTAATACGATACTACATATTCCAGACACGGATTTTAGATTCTTTCCCCACCCAGCAGCTCTTACAGTCCATTGACTAAAGAGATCTACGTATGTTCCTGTTAAAGCGAATCTACCAGCACTTTGAGTTCCACTATGCTCTACATAGTCTATTTCGAAGTTTCCCGGTTCACTGGTATATTTTCTAAAATTAGCGTCGATTGGAACTAGTTGGTAAACATGGGATTTACTTTTGTAATTACGTTTATTAGGGTTAGGAAATTCGGATATTACGTTTTTCAGAGTTCCTAGAGAAATTTCTTTACATATTTTGTAGTTTACTTCTGAAATATCTTTTAGTTTGCCGGTGTTTCTTAATGAAGTTAAGTAACTGTCTAATTCGGGAAACATTAGTTCAGTGCATAGATGGCCACTTAGTTTCCAACATTTTTCAATGACATTTTTATGAATTTGGATGTAGGTTTTCTTACGTCCTCGTTTTTTATTTTTACTGCGTTTTGTTGAAGGCTTGTTTGCTCTTCTCAGTCTTTGAACTGCAGTATTTCTTGATACTTTAGTTAAAGAGCAGTACTCATCCAGGATTTTACTTTTCTCTTTTTTAGGGGCTTTTTTATATCTTCGGGAATATTTATTTGATAATTGCATATCGAAGTTATTCATAGGTTAAATAGATCATTAAATTTAGGTAATTTAATGATTTTAATTCATATCGTACGATGACATGAATTTTTATCTAACCACTTTTGCTTCGATGACATTTTTTATTATCTAATGCGTCTATTAGAAATTACCCGGCAAATCTGATAAACTGATAGAAGTAATATCTTATCAACAGAAGATTGAAAACTAAAACAATTAGAAATCTCATTCTGGAAACTGACTTTTTTGAACTTCTCAGCCTTGACCATCTTCCGGTCGAAGAAAGAATCCCTATTATCAACACTTTTTCAGAAAAAGTTCTTGAACACACCTTCTACCAGGCTGCAAAAAACGGTCTTTTTTCAAAGAAAGACAGACAGAACATCGACATTATGATAGAGCAGAAAAAAAGCTCCCAAGAAATTCAGCAATACATAATAAAGGCTGTGCCGAAAATCGAAAATCTCATCATAGAAACATCAGTAAGATTAAAAACTGAAGCACTAATTCATCAGATTCAGTCTCTTCTTGAGCTTGCCGACAAGGGGGAGATTTCTTTAGGAGAAAATGATTATGAGAGACTTGAGAAGCTGATTGGTATGCTTGAAAGCGAGGGGACAGATTTCTACAAATTTAAAGCTAGCCTTAATTCTTTTAAAAAAATATTTAAGGAAAAAATGAAATGAATCCAGAAAGTATTCCCCATAGTCCGGGACCGCCTGATGAAAGCAGCCCGGAGGCATCTAAAGATGATGATTCTAAAGGTAGAAGAAATATTAAACTATCTCCGGACAGACCCTTTGCTACATCCGCAAAAGAGTATTTAAATAACCTGGCGGATGAAATAGACCCGTCAGGAAATGGAATAGAACGCTTCGTTGATCAAGAAAGCGGTCAATCAATAGCCAACAACCTGAATGAATTTTTCATAAAAGTTGAAGTCACAGCCCTCGATGAAGAGGAAGATGAAGGCGAAGAGGAAAGTATTGAGTCTAATGGACTTCGAAAAGTTCGTGCCTGGGCGGAAAGGTCAGCGAAGGCAATTCTAGAAAAAACTGCAAAACCAATTGAAAATACCTCTGAAAGATTAGCTAATCTTTTCACTGATCCTTCTATC
>WJKH01000030.1 GCA_014729235.1 Candidatus Dojkabacteria bacterium
GTTTCTTAGTAGTGTCCGGAGTATCTGTTTGGCAATATTCTGGAGAAGGCTTGTGTTTGTAGAATAATTTTGCAATGGGAGAATAGTATATCAAGTAGTGGTTAAGGTCTCCGAAAAACACTAAGTACACTGCAAGTAGCAGAATCAGATAGGGGAGAGACTTTTTTAAAATCTTAGCAGCAGTCTTCATAATTTTTAATGTAATTTTTTTTATACTAGTCGATTTTATCATTCATGTGACTTATCTACAATTCAAGGAACTGTCTTTATACAAACCCCTATAGAGTTAAGTCAAACCTGATAAAGTTTTCGATGGGAATGAAGCGAGTGAGATTAATGCTCCGTAGAGTCTATTCGAAGAAATGAGATAAAGGATTTGTGATACCGAGCGAGAGCAGATAACGAACGGGTAAAAACCTTGCCATTAATGGCGAGAAAAGGGGCCAGGGTTTACACTGAGTGCCAAACCCGTTTGACCTTGATGGATATCTATCTTGCAGGTGCAGTTTTCCGGCTGTGAAATGTGTCATATTATTCGAGAAAGGATCTGGTCGGCCTCACACAGGAACCAGAATAGCATCTGTGAATTTGAACATCCCTCTAACCTGAAAAAATGATCTGAACGGCCTCACACAGAAAGTGGAACTAAGCCAGCGATATTTCTTCACTTTTTCACTGAGTTTGGTATAATACCTGCTATGAATATAACTGCTCAGAGATATAATTCAGGAAGATCCCAATTCGTAAAACTCACTCTTTTTTCGGTTTTTGTAACCAGCCTTTTACTTATAGGGTTAACTGCGGGCGTTAGTGCGCCATTTTCTGTGTCAGCTGATTCGTCACGGAATGTTGAGGCTGATGATTCTTCTTTGGAGGGTTTGACTTTTTCAGAAGGTGTTAATAGGGATGATTTAATTGCGCAGGGGCTTGATTTTGGTGAATTAAAGGTTGTTGATTCCGGGAGTGTTTTGGCTGCCGGTGATGAGAATGATGCCTGTCGTGATAGTAATTGTGGTTGTGTCGATTGTGTTGTGACTGGTGACTCTTTATCTCCTTTGTGTAGTGATGGGAGTTTTACGGTGAATTTCCCGAAAGGCTCAAAAGAGTCATATGTTGAGATAGGGATTAATAAAATAACTCACGACAATCAAGTAACTGCCGGATTAGATTATAACAATGGGCGAGACTCCAGTTATCCGATTGTTTTTAATTCCGACCTATGTAAAGTTATGATAAATTATCCTCCGAGGTCAAGGGCTTATGACATATATCAGCAAAAATTTAACCCGGTAGAAATTAGTGAGGGAGGTACTTATTATGGGCTCTTTCATCCAAATGAGAATTTCTGTGGAGATGATTCTGGGGGTGACAGTGGTCCATATTCTGTTAAAGCAAAAGTCTCTGTTGCGGCTCCAATCCAAGGTTCTTCAGGCAGTGGGGAAGTGCTGGTTACTATGTATGATAATTTATCTAAAACACTTGGTAAGCCTGAGATAGATATTAATCCGGACAACGTAAATAAAATAGGCGCAATTCTGTGGCAAAAGTTTTCTCCTCCTTCTGCTGAGTTTGGAGGGAGAAATTATGCTCCGGAAATTTGCCCTAATAAGAATCCTGAGATGCGGGTAATTCCGGTACCTGCGGATAACTATATTGCTTGTGTCGGGGAATCTTGTGATGAGCAAAACGATATACCTAAGCTTATTACTGGAAGAGTTGCTTTGACAGATGCAGAATATGAGAGTTGTCTAAAAAGTAATAGCACATACTGTGCAAAAGAGTTTGGATTGACTTTTGAATTGGGGGCTCCAAGTGGATCCAATCAGTATTGCGAAGCCGGACATTGTATGGATGCGGCTGACGATAAGATGCTTGCAGTATTGATGAATCCAGTGCAGCTTCAGGATTATTTAGATACCAGTACTACAGCTACAGAACAAGAACTGATCGAAAACAATGATGTACTTATAAGGGATGTTTATTCAGCGACTAATTGTGATCTCGATATTGATGGAGGTTCGGGTGGTGGGATTGCGTGCATACACCCTGGTCCAAGTTACGCTCAAGCTCATCTTTACAGATGGATGCTGAGTATGCCTCCGACTGAAGTATCCATAGATGAGGAAGTTTGTAGTTCACTATCTAATTATGACGATATTGAAGAGATATTTTGGTCTGTAGTCAGGGAATATTGGAATGCTCAGGGGGATTTATGTCGATAATTTACTTTAAATTTTAATTGTAATTTTATATGGAATCAAAAGTAGAAAAGGTATTGAGAATTGGTCGCAAAGCGAGAAGACTGGTTGCCAGCAAGAAATTTGAACACTGGCTCATTTTTGTGCTTTTGGTTGGGATCTTGTTTTTTGCCTCTCCCGTACATGCTCTACAGACTTTTGATGATTGGAAAAAATCTACTGAAGGACAGGCATCAATTGATGGTTGTCAACTTGGCGGTGGTAACTGGGTACCTCCGAAAGATCCGAGCAGTACAACCGATAGAGGATACTGTGATCTGGATACTGATTACAAGTATGATCCTACACTGGGATACAAAGAAATTATGGTCATAGATGAAGGGCTTTATGGTACTAGCCATAGCAGTCAATCTCTGGTGACTAACACAATTA
This sequence comes from Candidatus Dojkabacteria bacterium, assembly GCA_014729235.1. Taxonomy (GTDB): domain Bacteria; phylum Patescibacteriota; class Dojkabacteria; order SC72; family WJKH01; genus WJKH01. The sequence goes on from WJKH01000030.1 coordinate 2,631, forward strand.
TGGGCTTGGCTAATTCAGGAATGGCAATCATTGGGGGGACCGATACTTTTGTAGGGTCTGAAAATATTGATCAATCCAAGCTTGGAGCAATGACTCGCAAAGGTCTTCTTGGGGTTACTGATCAGGGGATATATTCTGCTGCGTCTTTTGGCGAAGAAATTAAGACCACACAACATCTAGCTGAAAACTGGGTTCCGGGTTACAAAAGTAATACAACTTCTGCGGCAGTGACTCCTCTTAATCCGCCATACGGATATGATTATCTCGTACAAATGGGCTTAGCTTCTGTTTGGCAGAGAACACTCGTGATGAGCTATATCTTTTTCGTTGTAATTTTTATCGTTGTAGGTTTTATGATCATGTTTCGGTCAAAAATCGGAGGTCAAGTTGCTGTGACTGTTTACAACACTTTGCCCCAAATAATTTTTAGTTTGGTTTTGGCCACTTTTAGTTTTGCGATTGTTGGTTTAATTTTGAATTTAAGTGCGTGGCTTTCGAAATTTGTTTTGGCATTTATGAATCTTAAGTCGACTGGGCCAGGTTCGGCATATACACCTACCGGACCTTTATTTTTATTAAATCCTAAACATATGTCTACTTACGGGGGGCCTTTTTCAACCGTTATCAAAACAATTGACACTATGTTCGGTATGTCTCATTTGTATTCACACTCTACACTAACAATCATTTTGAAAGGATTAGGAGTTACTCTTACTGGGTTGATTGGGATTTTGGTCTGGCTCATCTACTTGATAATATACTTAGTAGCCTCAATTAAAGTTTATATTTCTGTTATGAAAGCGTTGATGGGAATAATTCTTGACCTTATTATAGCCCCACTTGTAATGGCTGCTTCAGCAATTCCAGGTCAGGATTCTATTCGCAAACAGTGGATAAATCGTGTTATGAAAAATGCTTTAACTTTCCCCGTCACCTTAGCTATCCTTAATGCTCCAAGATATCTTGTTACTATCATGGGCGGGAGTTTAAAACTTGATGTCAAGACTTTGGCGACAGGAGATTGGTCTCTTGGTATTAGCGATACTAGGTTTGCAACCAGCATGGGGGTTCTTGTTTTTCCTCTGATATGCTATTTTGCAGCGGCAAATGTCTCCACTATGTTGGCAGACTTCTTCCCAACAAAGCCATCAGAAGGATTCCAGAAGACACAGCAGGCAGTACAGCAAAACCTAAGTAAAACCCCAATTCTAGGTAACTTTTTTGGAGCAAAATAACAGTGCCCAAGGATAAGCAGTTTGAAGGTGCGGTTGACTCAATTTTTGACTTTGTATTTTCTCAGGGTTCAAAAAAGAAACAACCTTCAGGTAAAAAATCAGATGGTATAAAGCTTGAAGGACTAGCTAATGCCGGAGAGCTTGCAGAAACTCTTACTGCAATGGCATCTGCTCCTGCAGTTTTTGCCGGTGAGACCGTAGCAGGAGTTATCGATGCAAATGTTGGGGGAACTCCTCTTGTTTGGCAGTACGTTGGTAAGCCCGATATGGGGAAATATGCCAACTTTAATCCTCAAGCCGGAAGAGTGAGGATTCGTTTGCGTGATTTGGGAAGCTTAGGCAATGTACGTGCAACAGTTGAATCAGCAGCCAAGAAACTGGAGCAAGAAAATAATAAGGCTAAGCTCTTCTCGCTATTTGGTGCAGGACAGGTAGCTGATCACATTTTGGCTTTAAGTGCTGCTAACCGTACGGGTGTGAAATTTTCTGAGGCGTGGAACCTTGGTAGAGCTAATGCATATTTTGAAGAGTCTTCAACTGGCGGCCCTGATCTGCGTGAGGAGATTATCAAAAATCAAGCAGCGGCTGTGGCCATGTCTTTGGCTCCAGTCTCTAGCGCATCCGATGCTAAGAGGGTAGAGAAAAGAATATTGAATGCGTTGGGTTCCGGGCCGAGAGCTCGAATGGCAAGGTATTTAGAAAGTTCAGGCGCAGGCGGAGTCAGATTAAAAAATGAAAGTCAATTTAAGAATGCTTTAAGGAGGCAGGGTTTCAGCAGCAGTGAGGCAGATAGTATTGTAAGTGGTATGGTAACTCTCAGATCTAAAAGTGTAGGCGCAGGTGGTGCTGTAGAATTTAATCCCGGTACTTATCGAGATTCGGTTCTGACCCGAGAATCAAAGAAAGCTGAGGTTTTACAAAGGGAGTTGGAACGAGCTTTAAGAGGAGATATATCTGTCAGGGACGCTCAGGCTATCAGAAAAGAGCTTGGAAGTTCATATCAACTTCAAAATTTAGTTACAGCTATGAAAGCTCTTGGAGGGAGTACTCATAACTATAGCTTTAGTTTTGAGAAAGCAAGCGGAACTATTCAGTCTTTGATGCGAGATATCCCTGATACAGCTTCAGGACGACGTCTCCGGAATGATATGAGAGAAAATCTTCGGCGAATTGAGCGTGCCAAGCAAAGGAGAATAAATTCATTCGGCTACAACGAAGATAAATTTCAGGATACCAGGCACACGTGGCGTGACGCAGTTAGAAATCCTTACTTTAGAGGGGGTCAATATACTCAACATTGGAAGGACGCTCAACTTGCTGTTATAGATGCTCAAATTGAAAAGCTTCAGTATGATAGGAGAAATACAGAGGACCCCATGAGGCTTGAAATACTTCAGGTGGAGATAGACTCCTTAATTGATTCAAAATCAAATGTCCAAAAACTGACAAGGCCGTGGAGGAGAACACTTGGAGATTTGCAAACAAGTTATGGGCTGATTAAAGACTTTATGCAGGGAAATATGTTTAATTTGTCCCAAATTATTGGAGGATCTGCCTACTACGATGTTCCAAAAGCTCCAGGAAGTGGAAATTATGGCGTCAATATACTGTCCAGGGGGCCTGACGGAGGAATCTCATGGAAGCAAGGGGGTGTTACAACGATCTGGAATGACACGGGCTCCAAGTTTACTGATAATATTAATAAGCTTTTGGTCCGATATGGTTACCACTGGGGATCAGTAGAGGGACATGTGCAGGCGATTTTAGGTGGTAGTAGAGCTCTATTTCGAGCAGAACTTATGCAGAGGGATCTTGTGAGCCGGATACAGCGGGATTTGCTCGGCAGTTCAGCTCATTTGGGCCTTTTGAAGGGATATTATTCGGAGCTATTCAGGAGTGAGGGATTTGCTTCAAGCTCACGATTTTTAGGTACGGTGGATCCGAAAGGAAATTTATTAGTAAAAGGTTTGAAAGGTAGATTTGGTGTTGACGATCCATTGCAAATACTCGCAATGCTGGGAGATGGTACTGAAGCGAATCCCTGGAATGAAGACGCCTGGGCAAAATTATTAGGATCAGATTATCTTGGGGTAATCGAAGCTCTCCAGAGTGCGGGACTGACCGGGCTTTCAAATGAGTATCTTAAGAGGTATGCGAGAATCCAGAAGCTATTCAAAAGAGGGCAGATGTTGGGGGCACCTATGCGAGCATGGACAAATTTTACTAGCAAAACGCTGGGGAATATTTATAAAAAAAGCGTAGGTCCTTTAGTTGGTAAATTTCTGAAAGCATTTGGGAAAACTAATGGTGCTTGGCAGGAGATGGTGGATCAATTTATTGATGGACAGCTTGGTATAGATGAGTTGGTTCAAAAGGGTATTAACATGCTCCTTGACGGGCTTGGTATTCTCGGAACTGGAGGACTTTCTACTATTATAAGATTTTTCTTGAGCCAGGCACTTAGTGCACTCCTAGATAAAGTGATGCAGGAGATGCTAATCACAGGGCTTTATATTATGACCGGGGTGTTGATAGCTCTAATTCTTGTTCCAATTGCTTTGTTAAACTTTCTGAGTCCTGTAGCTAGACTTACTGCTCTTCTGGCTAAAGGAGATAGATATATTGATCCACTGGATAATCGAGGAGCCCTGACGGAGGGGGATAGAATTTATGCTTTAAATGAAGTTGAAGAGTGGCCGGATGAGTGGAATGCTGAGTATGACTGTCCCATCACCATAGGGGCAAGCTGTGCTCAGGGAGCTTACGGCGGATATTCGCACTTTCATCCGACACATGCTCCAACGAGGGAGTTGTATGCAATTGACTTTACCCCTACTGACTGGTCTCATGGATTTAAGGCTCCTACCGATTTAACTTTAACACATTATGATACCGAAAATACTGAATGTGGCGGTATCGCACAGTTTACTGATTCCAAAGGAAATATTTTTATGTTGTATCATGTTCGATTGTTGCCTCCATACAATGTTGTAGCGGGGACTAAAGATGAAGAAGATCCGTTGTTAGGGACTTCTCAGATTCCTAAGGGAGCTGAAATTGCCTGGATGCAGACCCCTGCTGATTTTGGGAACAGCGCGACAACTTGTTGGGATGGTACACACTTTCATTTAGAGATTATTGCTCCATCTAAAAAGAGATATGACGCTGAACAATGGATGTATGAACAATGTGGTAACTTAGTAAATAAATGTCCGGCTCCGGCTTCTGCAGGTGACGAGTAAATTATTACTTTACAAAAATTGAGAAATCTAAAAGATTATATAAAACGTAATGAATTAGTATTGGTATGGGGTGTTGCTTTTGTGCTGTTGATAATTTTGTTGGTGGTAGCACTGATTTTTCAGAGTGATCCTGGAGATGAAGTCAGTCCTGTTGTTCGCGATAACTCTGTTAATCAAGCTTTTAATAAAACAAGTGGTTACATTGATTCTGATTCAGAGCAACTAGTTGTTCGTACAGACTCACAGATTACAGAAAAAATTACCAAAATGAATTCTGCCGGGGTTTACGAAATTAAAAACGTGGATTTCGAGGGAATTGTCGAAAATTTTATTGAATCAAATAAAATATCAGGCTGGGAGAAACAGGGAGGCCAATCGGTAACAGTATGGAATAATCCTAAGGAATTCAATTCATACCTGTCGCTGGTTAAACCTGTTTATAAACTTAATCTTAACTTTGAGACTCCACTGCAATTGTCAAAAGTCCCGACTGCAATAGTGACAGAAGAGACTGTGAAAGATCATTTTTCCGAAGTGATTGCGGCTTATTTTGGGGCAAATTGGAGATATACGAATATTCAAGTTGAGAATCTTGAGATGGGAAGCCTTTTTAAAGTTATCGCGAATAGAGACATTAACGGAAAACCGCTTTATTGTTCGGAAAGCTATAATGAGTTGTATGACTATATGATTTTTAACAGCTCAGGAGATCTTCTCAGAGGGAAAATAACGTATTTGGATGCAGGAGTTGAAAGTCAGAAGCAGTATCAATTATTGGATCCGATGGAGCTTGGAGACTTTGTGAATGTCAGCGCAGCAAATAGAATTGTTTATTCCGGCAGGCCTCAGCACATAAGCGGTGATGAATATGATTGGAATCAGTATCCTCATTTTGATTATGATATAGGTGAAGATGGTCCCTTTCCTGAATTAACCCAATGCGAAACAAACAAAGCAGAACTGGGATACATGTACCTGGATTCAGAAATAAAGAAAATATACCCGATATACGCAATACACTGCAGCCAACAAGTCACATACCAAAACGGAGTATATGAAATCCCTGCGATAGTACTGGTAGATGCCATAGATCCTGCGTACATAAAGTAAATGCAAACAAACCTCAAATGCCCCAAGCAGAAAAAACAAGCTTAAACTTCCAGAATGCCTTGACGGTAGCACTTATACTGCTGATACAGATCAGCACAATAACAATTTATAGCCGTCAGGCATCTGCACAGCAAACTTTACCTACTATCACTTCCAGGCAGGAAATGCAATTTGATGAAAAACTGGCTGATCAAGCAAATACACAATTTCGCGAGCCCGGGAAAGTTCTAATAACACAGATAACAACAGCTTCGGATAGTTTGGCATACAATTCCGAATTATGGGTAAAACAGCTGTACTATTATTCAATCACAAGAATGGGATTTGCAGATATTCCGTATAATTTTCTTGTCGATCGCGAAGGACAAGTCTACGAAGGACGTACTGGCGGGGTTGGGGCTGTACCTGAATTAACCAGTTCGGAAGGGGTCGTCCTGATAGGATATTTGTCAAATGGTGCTGAGATAACTCCCCAAGCACGCAAATCTATCTCAAAAATTATTGAAAGCGTGTCTTCACAATTTGCGCTAAAAGAGAACCAGGTTATTCCCGTTGAATTGAATTTTGTTGGCACAAAAATTTCCGGGCCACACGAGGAGATTAATGAAGATTCTGCTGATGATGAAGAGCAGACAGATAATGAAGAATTAGCCTTGTCGAAAATCAATTATACTCCTGCAGAAGAGACGAGTATATTAGCGCAGTCATTGGCTGCATTTTTGGATGAAATTGAATACTCAGATGATAAATCCGGCTTAACTTTTTCGGGCGGTGTCAGCGATGTAGTTGTTCCTGACTCAATTGATGCCGGAGAAATATTTGATGTAAGTGTCCTTTTAAAAAATGAGGATAGTTATCCCTGGTATACCGATAGAGATTTTATCAATCTAACGACTAAATCCGGCAATCCGAGTGAATTTGCTATTGATGGCGTTTGGGATAGTCTTTCAAATCCGACCCATATTGAGAATCGATTAATCAAGCCGGGAGAAGTTGCAAAGGTTGACTTTAAGATGCAGGCAGGCTTTATTCCTACAGAAAAGGCCTCTGAGTCTTTTAAATTTGTTTATGGTGGGGGTGCGACTATAACTGGGACTGAGTTTAGTACAGATTTTGCTATTGAGCGAGGTGACTTGAGGCTTATCGAAATAACAGAAACTGGCGTTGGATGGATTCGAGTGAGATCATGCGCTTCCAGAAGCTGTGATGAACTTGATCAATTAGATGTAGGGACTGTTGTTGTAGTGCTGGAAGAATCAGAAGGCTGGTTCAAGATTCGCTATGAAGGGGGTCAGGAAGGCTGGATTGTAGGTAGTTATTATAAGAGTGTTTAGTGAAATGGTTTTGCCTGGCGCCTTGGCGAAACTGAAACGTGTCAGCGGAGGTTACCGGAAATTACTTAATGATTAGTTTTGCCTCTTTCCGGTTAACAAAAGGTATTTTCAAATTTTGTTTCTAAAGCATGGTTTGATCATTCTTTGGAAGCTGGAAGGAAGATGAATGCTGATTTCAATCGAAACTGGTTTTATAACTTGTTTGCGAAAACATTTGAACTGTTAGATAATGTCTGGGCTCAATAAGATATTTTATAAAAGAAAAAGGAAAAGTATGGCTAATCCAATATTAGATAACCTCAATCCTCAACAGAAAGAAGCTGTTATGCATACTCAGGGACCGCTGCTTGTTTTTGCCGGAGCAGGCTCAGGAAAGACACGCGTTATTACCAGGAGAATTGCCTATTTAATAAGTGAGAAGGGAGTGTCATCGGAGAATATTTTGGCTGTGACCTTTACCAAAAAGGCTGCCGAAGAGATGAAAGAGAGAGTAGAGGAGATTCTACGGAAATTAGAAGGGGGTGTTGAACAAACTCTCCCAACTATAGGGACTTTTCATTCTATTGCATCAGGGATACTGCGGCGAGAAGCTCAGAAGGCTGATTTAGCGAGTAATTTTACAATCCTGGATGCCAAGGATAGTGAAAATATGATTAAGGAAATTATGCTTGAATTGGATATTGATGTGAAACAGTTCAAGCCAAGATCTATTTCATGGTACATTCAGCAAGCTAAAAATGATCTTGTATCTGCGGAAAACTTCCCGCTAACTTATAGTGGATTTGTAGAGGACATTGCTGCGCAGGTTTATGAGAATTATGAAATGCGGAAAACAGAAATAAATGCTGTTGACTTTGGAGACTTGCTTTTTAAGACTGTTCAACTGTTCAAAGACAATGAGGATATTATTAATAAATATCAGAAACGGTATGAGTATCTGTTGGTGGATGAGTATCAGGATACCAATAAGGTTCAGTACGATTTATCTAGGATGCTGGCAGCAGACAACAACAACATCTGCGTAGTCGGGGATGATGATCAGGGAATTTACAAGTGGCGTGGAGCCGATATTAAGAACATCATCAATTTTCAGAAGGATTTTAATAATGTAAAAGTTGTGAAGCTTGAGCAAAATTATCGTTCAGTGGCAAATGTAATTGAGGCGGCTGTATCTGTGATCAAGAAAAACAATGAGAGAGTTGATAAAGCTCTTTGGACCGAGAAAAATCCTGGGGAGCCAATTGTTGTATATCAATCGGAAGATGCTGAAAGTGAGGCGAATTTTGTAGTAGATGAAATCCTCGATATGAAGGCTCGCGGCAGGACTCTCTCCGAAATGTCAGTTCTATACCGTACTAATTATCAGTCTCGAGCAATTGAGGAGGCTATGTTGAAGCGTGGCGTTCCTTATAAGCTGATAGGAGGTTATAGATTTTATGATCGCAAGGAAGTGAAGGATATTTTGAGTTATCTAAAATTCATAATTAATCCCAAGGATACCGTAAGTGTATTGAGAGTTATAAATTCTCCCTCAAGGAAGATGGGGCCAAAGTCAGTAGGAGCTTTGTCACAGATAGCGAAAAAATGCGGGTGCGAACTTGGTGAATTATTAATCGCTGCTTTTTGGATCAAGAAAAGTGATTTACCGGTTGCAGGGTTTAGTGAAGAATTGGTCCCAAATATCGCAGAATTGGGGGATGAATTATCTCGATTTCAAAAAGTTATTGACATCTTTGGAGGTATGTTTTATGACTCAAATGGGCAGGATGTTGCTGACGTTATTGATATGATTATTTCCAGAACCCGTTATATTGAGTCTTTTGATGATGGGTCGGATGAAGCCCAGGCTCGCAAGGAAAACTTAATGGAATTGAAAAATGTTGCATCCGGTTACAAGAATTCAAATGATAATGATGAAAGCGAAGGAGATCTCGGAAATCCTGCAATCGTGAGGTTCTTGGAGGGGGTGGCTTTGCTTGAAGATACGGATTCTCTTGAATCAAATGAAAGCGGAAAGGTGACTTTGATGACTCTGCATTCTTCGAAGGGTTTGGAATTTCCGGTTGTCTTTATAGTTGGGATGGAGGAGGGGTTGCTGCCGCATTCCAGGTCTTTGTCTGATTATGCGGAAATAGAGGAAGAGCGCAGGTTATGTTACGTGGGGATAACGCGTGCCAAGGAGAGGTTGTTTTTGTCTTTCGCTAAGTCACGGATGGTTCAAGGAGGTGATTTTGGGCGTGTACCGTCTCGATTTTTGGCTGATATTCCTGAAGATGTCTGTGATTTCTTTAGTCAGACTTAAATCGATTTGGGTTTGGAGGGAACTGAAGAAGTTCATAGCATTTGCGATTAAAATTGGTAGTTTTTCCGCATATGTCCTGATTTCAGTCCATGCGCCAAGTAACATCATCAGTATCATTTTTCATTGGACAAGACATAAAGTTGATAAATTCCAGAATTCTGTTACAATTACGACTAAAGTAAAAATAAATTCACATAAATACATTTATGGCTGAGATTAAAGGAATGGACGACAAAGTCCAAAAAACACTTGTAAACCCACTTTTAACCCTGCCGGTAGGAGACGATGCGCCCCGTGAGGTAAATATGTTAGTTGAAAATCCGAAAGGAAGTATCAACAAATATGAATATCACACTCCAACTGGACTGATTAAGCTTGATAGAGTTTTATATGAGCAGATTCCATATCCAATTGAGTATGGAGCAATTCCGGGGACTTGGGATGAAGATGATGATCCACTAGATGTGATGTGCCTAATTACTTATCCTACATTTCCAAATTGTCTCATTTCAGTTCGACCGGTTGCTGTGATGTTGTTTGATGATTGCGGTGAAATTGATGATAAGATTCTCGCTGTTCCTGTAGATGATGTTAGGTTTAGGAATATTCAGGACGTGGGTGATGTTGATCCGCACACGCTTGATGAAATTGGGTTCTTTTTCAAGAATTACAAGGAATTGCAGTTCAAGTACAAGGGGAAAGATGCTTCTGTTGAGGTTAAAGAGTGGAAGGATAAAAAGTCTGCTCACGAGATTATTGAGGCTGCTGTGGCAAGATTCGGAAAACTTTCTCTCTAATTTAATTTGAATTACGAAACAATTCTGCAAGAAAAGGCGACAAGGGCTTATTGCAATAGAATTGGGTTATTCGTCCTTGCCCTTGTTATAGCTTAAACTTGCCGTCTGAGCGCGCTTTTCAACTGCAGTATTGTTTCGTAATTCAAATTAATCTATAGTTGGAGGCCGAAGGATTTCTATAAATTTGGTTTTATAAATAGGTTCTAGACAGCAATATTCTATAGTAACGCGGTTTTGATCAACTCTCGAATATCAAGAATTTAATAATGTGATACACTATAAGTTAGCGGGAACAGCCCCAGGCACTCTTTCTGCCATTCCGAATCATCTCAATAGTGACGTCAAGTTGATCTCCACCATTCCAGATGTCCATACCTTCGGAAGAATTTCGTTCAAAAGTGTTTGGGTGAAATTGAAATAATCCTTTGTAGGTACCGCTGTCAGCCTTGGCGTTGCATCTTGATTCGCATCTCATCACTGCTTTTAGCCAGTCCCGTTCTTCGGAATCGCTAGTTTTTGAATCAATTATTCCATCCCAGTAATCACATGAATTCACGTCTGATGGGACAGCAACTTTAGTCCCGACTTCAACTATTTCTGTAATTGGCTGCTTTGCTACTGTTTTATCAAGTACTACTGTTTTGACAAGTTCTTCGTCCTCATATAGATTTTTGACAATTTCAGTTACTATCCCAGGTTCACCTTCTTGCACAACCTCTTCTTTTCCGAGTTCAAGGTTGTCGTCTTTGATGATTTGGGTGTCGTAGTCCAATTTATATTCTTTGGTTTTTACATCCTGAGTGAGTTCAATAATCTTGATTTCAAATGGATACTTAAGTATTGAGTCAATCTTGGGGGAAGTGGTGTAATTTTCTATTCGAGGGATTTGGGACGAGGAAGCCGGTTTTTGTGTAATTTTCTGCCCGGCTCCAAATTCTTCCAGGTCATGGTAATAGGTTCCCAGATTTAATTCTTGTGAGAGCTCTTCGAAGATGTCTGATACGCGAGCTGAGTTTACTAGATAATCTTCTGAGCTGTCTTTTATTGTTATTTTAACTCGATCTGCAGGAAATGGGGAAGCTTCGATCTGCAGCTGTGCGGCAGGTATCTCTGGTTGTGGTGTCTGAACTCCGAGTATTTTAGCCTGTTGTGAATCAAACTCACTGGCATAAGCGTATTCTGAATACTGTGAGATTGTAGTATAGATAGATTTGACAGCTATTGTTGCTACGATGAGCAAAATAACTGAGACGAGACCAAATGTAATTGGGGGGAAAGCTGTCTTTGAGCATCTTTCGAGAAGACGTGTATTCATTTATTAGCAGTTTCAAACTTATTGTCAGTCGATGTAGTCGGGTTATGTTTTCTTATGTTTCGAACTGACGCTTGTATTCACTTTTTTATCAAATTTTTACTGGATGGCAGATTATACTTTTGGTTTGACTATTTGTCAATCGTAGGTTAGGATGTGTAGAACTAGAGATTATGGCTAATGTTAGCTATTTGTAACACATTATTATGGGAAAAAACTATAAATTGGCTGTTGTTGTAGCTATTCTTGTTGCAATTGTCAGTTCGATACTCTTAATAACGAATCCTTTTCAGAGTAAAGAATCCAGATACCATGCACTTATGGAACGTGCAGAGGTTCGTTTTGATGCGAAAGAGTATTCCAAAGCTGTAAATACTTACAAAAAGGCCCAGGCGGTGGATCCTTTGAGTGTTTATCCTGATATCGAGATAGCTGGGATTTATCTATTAAAGGGTAGGGAAGAGAAATTGACCGATATTGTAAATGCAGCCAAAGCCAGGCTGAATGAAGCCCAGGTTTCGTCGTTATTGGTTTCTATCGGTGATTACTATTATGACAATAAAGAGTTTTCTGCAGCACTCAAATATTACTCTGATGCGTTTGAATTGTCAGGTGATTTTACTGCAAATCTCAAAATTGCAAAGACGTATTTGCAGCTTGGGAATATTGATCAGGCCAGTGCTGCTCTGGAAATTGATGGAATGGACGAGGCTTTTTCCCAGGATGTTTTCACTTTAAATCAATATGTCGCTGGCCTTTCAAATCAAGAAGATTTTTATGGTGCTACATCGGCTGCTGCAGAGTATTTTGAAGCAGGTTATCCTCATTTATCGATAAATGTCCTGACGCCCTTTGAATCAGAAATAGTGGATTATTGGGACGCGAATTATATTTTGGGGCGTGCTTACTTTTCGCTGGGGGATTACGAAAAATCTGTTTACTATCTTGAGTTAGCTGAGGCTGCGGGCTCGGATTCATCTGATTTGTTTGCTTTTCAGGCTAGAGCCCATTATCTCTTGGGAGATATTGATACGTCAATTGAATTGTATGACCGTGCAGTTCTTTTCTCGCAATCAGATGATGAGAAAAGGCTGTATTTAAACGAGATGCTTTCGAAGATTCTAATTGACTCGGAAAAATATGAAAAGGCTGCTCAAACCATAAGTTTGTTGAGTGAGATTGGGTCTGAATCTGAGATAGTGATAGACCTCTACTATGCAGAGGTTTATACATTGGCAGGAGATTATTCCAGGGCAGAGGAATATCTTGAATCCGCCAAAAAGTTTATATCGCAGAGTGACCAAAGTTCGGATGATGAAGGTCTAAAGTACAAGTACCACCAGACGTATGCACTGTATTACCTGGAGAGCGAGAACGGTAAGGTTGCTGGTCAGGCCAAAGTTCACCTAAATCAATTAGATCGTAAGGGTCATGATCCTGAGATAGAGTTTCTTTGGGCGAGATTTTATAAGCAGACCGGGAAAAAACTAAAGGCAAAACTTGCGTGTCAGCGCACAATAGAGTATGATCTAGACGGAGAAATGGCAGGTAGAGCATTAGAGCTATTGGCTTCTTTTGAGTAGTTTGTTATAATACCACTCGTTTCATTTTCTGGCTTTGTTATGGATATACTTTCAAAACTTTCCGGAAATTGAATTCACTTCTCTAATTTTATGTAACAAAACAAATTATGGCTTTTACAACTTACAATGTAAAAACACCTTTAAATAAGGTCCGAAATATCGGGATTATAGCCCATATTGACGCTGGCAAGACAACGACCACAGAGCGTCTTCTTTATTTTACTGGTCAGAAGCATAAAATTGGTGAGGTGCACGATGGTCAGGCAACTACTGACTTTATGGTTCAGGAGCAGGAGAGAGGTATTACAATTATGGCTGCAGCTGTGACATGTTTCTGGAAATTAAATGATGAGAATATTCGGATCAACATAATAGACACTCCCGGACATGTAGACTTTACTGCGGAGGTTGAAAGATCACTTCGTGTGCTTGACGGTGCGGTTATGATTTTTGATGGAAAGGTTGGGGTTGAACCTCAGTCTGAGACTGTGTGGAGGCAAGCTAATAAATATAATGTGCCTCGAATATGTTTCGTTAACAAGCTCAATCTTACCGGAGGAGACTTCAAAATGTCACTTGATACTATTAAAGAGCGGTTGAGTAAAAAAGCTGTAGCGATTTGCTTGCCGATTGGTAGAGAAACTGATTTGCGAGGTATTGTAGATCTATTCGATATGAAGGCTTATACATATGATTCAATTGAGACTGATAAGCTGAATGTAGAAGAGATCCCTGATGACATGAAGGAAGATGCCAAAAAGTATCGCGAAGAACTTATTGAGAAGCTGGTAGAACAGGATGATAAATTAATGGAAAAGTATCTCGAGGGCGAAGAAATTAGTATTGAGGAACTGAAGAAGGCTCTGCGAAAAGGGACTATTGCGAATGATATTTATCCGGTGATGGGAGGGGATTCCCGCACTGTTATTGTGAAAAAGCTTCTGGACTTGGTTGTAGAAGCTCTGCCTTCTCCGCTTGATATTCCGCCTGCTACCGGAATTGATCCAAGTACAGGGGAGGAGTTGAAGCGTGAACCGAATGAAGATGATCCTTTTTCTGCTCTGGTATTCAAATTGGTGAACGATCCGCATATTGGGACTTTGTCGTATTTCAGAATTTATTCTGGGTCAATTAAGGCAGGGACTTATGTGTATAATTCTACACGGCAGCTAAAAGAACGGGTTGGTCGACTTGTGCTAATGCATGCGAATGATCGAGAAGAGGTTGATGAGCTGCGCGCCGGGGATATTGGTGCGATAATAGGACTTAAAGATTCTGTTACGGGGGATACTCTTTGTGATGAAGAGCATCCTGTGTTACTTGAAGAGATTACTTTTGCTGAGCCGGTTGTGAATCAGGCAATTGAGCCGGCAAGTAAAGAGGACCAGGAAAAATTAGGTATGGCTCTGCAGCGTCTTCTAAGAGAGGATCCGACATTCAGAGTTGCTTCAAATCAAGAAACCGGTCAGACTATTGTTTCTGGTATGGGTGAGCTTCACTTGGAAATTATGGTTGACAGATTGAAGCGCGAATTTAATGTTGCAGTCCAAGTAGGTCGACCACAGGTTGCTTACAGAGAAACTATTAAGGAAGTTCGTGAGCAGGAAGCCAAGTACATTAAGCAGTCAGGTGGCCGTGGTCAGTATGGTCACTGTTACTTAAGACTTGAACCTAATCCTGAGGAAGGCTACGAGTTCAATGATGAGATCAAAGGTGGTGCAATTCCAAAAGAATATATTCCATCTATTGAAAAAGGTGTAAAAGAAGCTTTGCAGGCTGGCGTGGTTGCCGGTTATCCTGTTGTAGATGTGAAGGTCTCTGTATATGATGGTTCATATCACGAAGTTGACTCTTCTGATGCTGCTTTTAAAGTTGCCGGGTCTATGGCGTTTAGAAATGGCATGAAGAATGCTGATCCTGTTTTGCTTGAGCCGGTTATGCTTGTTGAAGTTACAGTTCCTCAAGAATTTATGGGAGACGTGACAGGGACTCTTAGCAGTAAAAGAGGCAGAATTGAAAAAACTGAAGTTAAACATGGACTGCAGGTTGTAACAGCAAAAGTGCCTCTGGCTGAATTATTCGGATTCACAACTCAGTTGAGATCGATTACCAGTGGTCGCGGAAGCGCCTATATGGAAATGTCTCATTACGCAGAAGTTCCGAAGAGTGTTGCAGAAGAGATTACCGGCGCCGGGTCAAAAGAATAAAAGCGCCTAGTTGTAAAGGATTTGGACAGACAGTGAAATTAAAGCGATGATATGGCGGGAAAGATGTTGTAAAATGGTCTAAAATTTGATATCATACCTCCGAATATTTTCAAACGACAAATATTCGGGATTAATGTATAATTAACTTACCTTTTATATAAATTTTATAATAATTAAAAATGGCTGAAGAATTTAAAAGAAATAAGCCACACTTAAATGTAGGTACTCTTGGTCACGTTGACCACGGTAAAACAACTTTAACCCGTGGAATCTTGAGGACCTTTTCTGAAGAGTTCCAAAAAATGGCAGATAAGCTTGATAAAGATCCTTATTCTAAGGAGAAGAGCTTGACTATCTCTATTGCTCATGTTGAATTTGAAACTGACAATAGACACTATGCGCTAGTCGATTGTCCTGGGCATAAGGACTATATTAAGAACATGATTACAGGTGCTGCACAGATGGATGGTGCTATCCTCGTTATCTCTTCTGTTGATGGTGTTATGCCACAGACAAGAGAGCATGTTTTGCTTGCACGTCAGGTTGGAGTTCCAAAGATTGTTGTCTTTGTTAACCAATTCGGCGAAGCTGATGAAGAAATCCTTGAACTTATTAAAGTTGACGTTCAGGAGCTTCTTGAGAAATATGGATATGATCCTGATGCACCAATTGTTGTCGGTGACGCATTAAAGGCTGAAAGCGGTGAAGAAGAAGGTCAGAAAGGAGTCAAAGAATTGCTTGAGAAAGTTGATGAGTATATTGAGATTCCTGAACGACCTCTTGATAAGCCATTTCTCATGCCGATTGAAGATGTATTCTCAATTGAAGGCCGTGGTACGGTTGTAACGGGTCGAGTAACTCGAGGAAATATCAAAGTTGGAGATGATGTAGATATATTGGGAATGGGTCGAAAGGATCAGAAGACTGCTGTAACTGGAGTCGAGATGTTCAACAAGACTCTTGATGAGGCTCAGGCCGGAGACAATGCAGGAATTCTCTTGCGAGGTCTTAAGCGAACAGATGTTGAGCGAGGTCAGGTAATTGCCAAACCCGGTTCTGTAAATACACACACTGAATTCAAAGCTCAGATTTATGTATTGAGTAAAGAGGAAGGTGGTCGTCATACACCATTCTTTGCTGGCTACAAACCTCAGTTCTATATCAGAACTGCTGATGTAACCGGTGAAGTAAAACTTCCTGAGGGAGTTGAAATGGCTATGCCGGGGGATAATGTCGAAGTTGACATTAAGCTCATCGCTCCGGTGGTTATTGAGGAAGAGATGAAGTTTGCTATCAGAGAAGGTGGTCAAACTGTAGGTCATGGAGTTGTAACCTCGATCACCAAGTAAATGAATTTGATTTGCTCCCCCTTGCTTGAAAATAGATGGGGGAGCAAGTTTAAAGTGAGTAATTAATATTTAGCTCTTTAATTATAGAAATGGCTGATAAAAATCAGATCAAGATCAGGGTAAAACTGAAGGGATATGATAGTGAGGTCGTTGATAAGTCTGCTAAGAGTATTATTGAGACCGCTGTTAGTACCGGAGCCAAGGTGTCCGGACCTATTCCCCTCCCAACCAAGAGATCTGTTTTTGGGGTCAAGAGATCTACTTTTGTCTATAAAAGTACTTTCGAGCACTTTGAGATGAAGGTTCACAAGAGATTGATTGACATAATTGATCCGACTCCAAAGACGATTGATTCTCTGCAGCATCTTCAAATGCCTGCTGGCGTTGGAATAGTTATTCAGTAAAAAAATTTTGAAGCTTGATATATATAATTAGGGTGCTATTTTTGTCTTTATTTTGAAAAAGTTATAGGATGGGTAAAGCTATAATTGGTAAAAAAATTGGAATGACACGGCTGTTTGATGAAGATGTCTCAACACCTGTTACTGTGATTGAAGTCACGGGATGCAAGGTGAGTCTTGTTGATGGTGGAAAAGTTGAATTAGGTATAGGTAAAGTCAAAGGCAACAAGCCATTGCAGGGGAGATACAAAAAGCTTGGTTTTGTACCACGGTTTAGGAGGGTATTTAGTGATTTGGAAGGTGAATACAAAGTCGGTGATGAAATTAAATCAGATCTTTTTAAAAAGGGAGATAAAGTCGAGGTAATAGGTACTTCAAAAGGAAAAGGGTTTCAGGGTGTTATGAAGCGATGGGGTTTTAAAGGTGGTCAGAGAACTCATGGTCAGTCAGACAGGCTGCGAGCTCCTGGTTCAATTGGAGCAGGTACTGATCCCGGTCGTGTTTTAAAAGGAAAGAAGATGGGTGGAAGAATGGGGGGCGACAAAGTTACTTTATCAAATGTTAAAGTGATTGAAGTGGATGAAAACCTGGTAATGATAAAAGGAAGTGTCCCCGGAAATAATGGTGATTATGTTGTTTTGAAAGTAGAGTCTTAATTGATTGATAAATACTGTGAAGGTAGATATTGCAAATAAAAAAGACAGTAAAGTAGATTTGAAATCCAAGGTATGGGATGTTGAATTTAATGAGGATTTGGTGACTCAAGCTATTAATATCTATCTATTTAATCAGCGGAAGGGCACAGCTCATTCAAAAACCAGGGCTGAGGTTTCTGGTGGTGGTCGTAAACCATGGAAGCAAAAGGGAACAGGTCGTGCCAGGCACGGTTCGATTCGATCTCCAATATGGGTAAAAGGTGGTGTTGCCTTTGGGCCTCGATCAGAGTCAAACTGGAAGCGCTCTTTAAATAAAAAAATGAACACCAAGGCTATTTGTGGGCTCTTGAGTGAAATTCGGAGAAACGATTCACTTGTAATTGTAAAGTTTCCTTCTTCAAAGGAGATCAAGACTATTCGTAACAAAAA
>WJKH01000031.1 GCA_014729235.1 Candidatus Dojkabacteria bacterium
GCTATAAGCTTATTCGCGGTGACATTTTCCGTAGTATCGCTGAGAATCTTGAGTCTACAAGTAATTTTGGATTAGAGCGCGAAACTACTGCCAGGCTAAGCAAATTCACGATTGATGGTCGTCATGTCCAGTTTGGTGTGGTGCCGATTTCATATTATCCAAGGTCAATGGAACAGGGGAAGAAGATGAAGGCTTGGAAGGATGGTTTGAAGGCTTTAGGTGAGATTATCAGGTATAATCTTTAGCTTGTGGGATTTTTTCTTCCTCAAATAACACTTCATAGACATCTTTTTGTCATGTTACTTTATCCTATAAGATACGTATATTATAGAAGTAAATTATTATGTCAATAGTATGCGTGTACCTCGGGTCGTTACTGCAGCAGGCGTAGCTTTGGGATTAGTAACATCCTCTTGTCAACCTCAATGTCCTCAACCGGATAGGACGGCTGAGTATGCTCAGTTTAATTCTTGGATGGAAAGATTTGGAGAGGATTACGAAAGCATGACTATTTTGGGTCACTTTGGGGGGCAGCTTCAAGTACTTGTGGGCGAGAACGCCAGAGTAGACGGAGAATCACTTCAAATGTACCTGGAATGGGTACAAGTTGCTGTGAAAAGTGCAACTGAAGGGAAATTTGAGCGATTAGATCCCCAAATGCTGGCAAGCTATTTGCGTGGATACAATCCGGAACTCGAACCGGGGTCTGTCGTGATTTTCAATACCTCAGGTGTTCCTGCAGTTATAGATCCAGAGAATCTTGACGTAGCTTCTGAGGCGACTTTACCGAGGGAAGGAAACGGCGAAGTTACGGAAGTTATGGTCTATAAAGGAATGGGACGAGACTCCTTAATAAGGGCTTTGGCTTATGGTTTAGTACATCAACACCATGAGCCATTACCTGATGGAGTTTGTTTTGAGGATGAGTCATACCCAGGGCTGTATGCTACCGAGTCTATAGGGGCCGCGCTTGACGCAGTAATAGAGGCTTATAGCAGAGGCTACACCTATGAAGAGTATAAAGTTTGGATAAAACGGTTTCGTGGGGTTGGACTAGACTTTGTTTTGCCTAATGGGACTATTTTATCGGTTCCGCTAGTTGACACTAAAACGTTTGAAGATTTTAATGGGGTGTTAAGTCTTGACTCTCCGGTAGTATATATTTCCCCACAAAATTAAGCGTCTTTTCATTTTATTGAGATTTCAGCATTTTGACTTCGTCTGGAATTCAGCTAAAGCGTTGGTCATAAATTATATGGGATAGAAACTTAGTTGCTGCCTTGATAAAGATCAATCCTGAGTACTGTTAAAAATGAGAAATTTTCTGACCAGATAATTAACTATGAAAACCACCAGGATTGAGAAATTCTTGCTGATCAGGTAATTAACGCCAAGCCTGTCGGATAAAACGAAAAGAAAAAGATTGCTGAAAATCAAATTGACTACGAAAGTAGAAGCGAAAAAGGAAATGATACGTGAAGCAGAATTCTTTTTAAATACCAGCAGAGCATTTAGAAAATAGCTTATGACAAGTGCAAAGCTGAAACTGAGAATATTTGCGTAGTATTTGTTTATTTTTACGACCTCAACGAGAAGTGCAAACGACATCGTATCTGTTAAGTAAGTAATTAGGCCTGACAATACATATAAAATTGTTTCTTTGAGAGCTTCTTTTTTAATTTTTTGATTCTGCATTAAAAATTTGCTTTTATAATTATAAATGAAATTTCCGAAACTTCGCAATTAGCCGGATCTATGCCTATAGGATTAATTATTACGCATTCTGAATTAGCGGCTGCTTTCGCTTTCTTTTTCCTTCTAGTTGATATACAATCTTGTTAGGATAAAGTCAAATGTGGTAAATAAGTTGAAAGATAAGTAGAGATGAAATACTTGCTATTTGCCGGGGGAGGAGGGACTAGATTTTGGCCAATCAGTAGAAAAAGTTTACCAAAACAATTTGCAAAAATATTTGACGGGAAATCCTCTTTTCAGCTGGCTGTGGATCGCTGTAAGCAAAATGTCGATCTGAAAGATGTTTATGTCTGTACACGCGAGAGATATATTGACTTTGTCAAAGAACAGGCTCCCGACATTTTGGGAGAAAACATTTTCCTGGAAACGCATAAACGTGATATTGCCCCGGCACTCGGAATGACCTTGATGCGATTGCGCAAAAGCGGTTACAGCGGAAGCGTTGCAGTTATGTGGGCAGATCATGTTATCCCCGACGCAAAGGCGTTTATGGATGCATTTATTCGTGCTGAAAGGATTCTGGATGATTCGGCAGTAAATCTTGTAATGATGGGCTTGAAGCCAAAATTTGCGAATAATAATTTTGGTTGGATAAATTTTGACAGAAAGATCGAAACTGACCAGGAAAGGGTATACGGGCTTAAAGGCTTTATCTACAAACCACCTATACTTAAGTGTGAGAGAATTTTTAGATCAGGAAATTGGCTGTGGAACATAGGCTATTATGTTTCGACAGTTGAGTATATTTTAGGTATTCTTGAAGAACATAATCCTGAACTTTACAAGGCTCTTTCGGAAATTGAAAAGGTGCTTGGGGAGAAAGATGAGCTTGATAAAATAGCGAATATATATGAGAAAATTAAACCTATCTCCTCGGATAATGCAATAATCTACAATGTGCCAAAAAATGAAGTTCGGGTTCTCGAAGCGGATTTTGAGTGGGATGATCCGGGGACTTTGCACGCCTACAAGCGATTTCGAGTGGGTGTTGAGGCTAATTATATTCATGGCGAGGGCAAGTTTTATAAATCTGAGGATTCTATGATTTACAATACTACTGATCACAAGGTTGTATGTCTGGGGCTTGAAGGTGTGTCTGTTGTGCATACTGAGGATGTGACGTATGTTGTTTATAAGGATGCTGTTGTTGAAACGAGTAATATGCTTAAGGAGTTGGAGAAGGATAGTGAGTACAAGGGGTTGCTGTAGATTAATTTGAATTGATGAGGATGAAATTGAAGGCGATGATTTTAATCTCTACTATAAGTTTATGGACGGAGCTGGCAATGAGTCCGAAGTTTACTCTATGGAGGTAAATATTGTTGAGAGATTAAGCCAGACGGGATCAGAAATAGGATTCTGGATCTCGGTGAGCGTTCTATTGTTTGCCTTATCTCAGTTATCAAGTAAAGCATTTAATAATTTTATTTAAATAATTAACTGGAAACAATGAAACTAATAATTCACATTCCTTGCTACAATGAAGAAAAGACACTCCCGCTAACCTATAGAGATTTGCCTCAAAAAATCGATGGAATCGATCAGATTGAAGTTCTAGTAACGGATGATGGCAGCACAGATCAAACAGCCCGGGTAGCCAAGGAAATTGGAGTAGACTATATAATTCAAAACGATGTAAATAAGGGACTTGCGGCGACATTCCGCAAAGGAATTAACGCATGCCTTGAGCGAGGTGCTGACATAATAGTTAATACTGATGCTGATAATCAGTACTATGGGGCAGATATTGAGAAATTAGTGAAGCCGATACTTGAGAAAAAAGCTGAAGTTGTAATCGGAGAACGCCCAATTTCTGAGATAAAACATTTTTCTTTTGCAAAGAAGATCTTACAAAAGTTAGGTAGCTGGGTCGTAAGAGTGGTCTCGGGGACAAAAGTTCCGGATGCACCGAGTGGATTTCGAGCTTATAGCAGAGAAGCTGCCATGCGGATGAATGTTATTTCGAATTTCAGCTATACTTTGGAAACGGTAATTCAGGCCGGACACAATGGCTTTAAAATTATTTCTGTCCCGATAAGGACAAATCCTGAGCTTCGCAAATCAAGACTTTTGAAAAGTATTCCCAGCTATGTAAAAAAATCAGCCAGTACAATTTTAAGAATAGGAGCCTTTTACAATCCTCTCCAGATGTTTTTCCTGCTTGGCAGTGTGTTTTTTGTGACGGGACTGGCCTTAAGCGCCAGAGTGTTGGTATTGGCTCTTGCTTATGGGCATTCATTTAAAGAGCACTTACCATCTACGGTAATTGGCGGTTCTGCAGTGGCAATTGGGATTATAATTTACGTTGTCGGGCTGCTTGCAGATGTGATAAATCACAACAGAAAATTGAGTGAAGAGATTCTATTTAGGCTAAAGAGTCATGAGTTTGATGGTTTAACTAAAGACACAAAGCAGGAGTAGAACTATGGGCTTAAGAAAGTCAATAAAAAAGATTAAGACTCGAATAACGAAAATTCTAGAAAAAATTGATGAAAAACTCGAGAAGTTTAAGCTTAGTGACAGGGTGTACTGGATTTTTGTCGGGCTGCTTTTTGGATGGCTGCTTTTTCAGCTTGTGTATTTTGCTGTAAACGTCCGCTACAATATTATTCCTGATGAAATCCATCACTACAAAGTAATTCACTTTTATTTGGGAAAAAAGGATTTACTACCTTTTATCAGTGATCAGGGCGGGCAATTCTTCTTTGGTGAGTTGACAAGAAATCCTTCATATCTTTATCATTATATTGCGTCTCTTTTATTGAGAATCCCAGGCTTTTTGCAGCGAGAATTTTTGGTACTAAGGACATTCAGTATTGTCATGAGTGCGGCCAGTTTTGTAACTTTTGTAATGATTTTAGAGGAACTCACAAACCGAAAGTATCTCAAACTTCTAAGCATTTTTATATATACGAATACACTGATGCTTGTTTTTACAGGAATGGGGATCTCTTATGATGTTCCGCTAAACTTAATGTCGCTGATTTCGATTTTGTTGTTGATTAAAATTTTCAAGACTTATGAAATTAAGTATCTCTTGATCTTTTTTATTGTGGGATTCTTCAGCTCACTAATTAAGTTCACATACGCACCGCTATTTTTTATACAGACAATATTTATCCTTGGGGCCTATATTAATGCCGGGAAATTTAACATTCGTGAATTGATGAGGGAGGCTTGGCAAATGCCAAAATGGCTGCTTGGTTTGATCGTAATTATTGGACTCCTAAGTTTTGGGCTCTTCGCAGAAAAATATTTAGTTAACCTCGTTAAGTATCAGGCTCTAGTTCCTGCGTGCGAAGAAATTCATACCCATGAAGAATGTATGCAGAATGGAGTGTATGAGAGAAATTATTATTTTAAGGCGGATCCCGGACCGGACAGATATATGTCAATGCTGGTTTTCATCCCGCGATATGCTATCAGAGCTGCTGAAACCGTTTTTGGACTTACAGCTCACCTTGATCTCGGAGTTGCGAAGGTAACAGCTTATGGCATGCTGGCGATTTTTGCTGCCGGAGTGATCTTATTTTTGAATTCAAAACTTAAAGGAAAGAACAGATTTTATGTAGTCCTGATGTCAATCTCAGTCTTTTATATTGGCGTTGTTATGGCGAATAATTACTTCTTTCTAAGTGAGTTTGGATGGTTTGGGGTGGCGCTGCAGGGCAGGTACATCTTTCCCGTCTACCCGATTTTTCTCTTTTTGACGAATTTCTACCTGTTCGACTTCTTGAAATACCGTTTACTTAAAATTATCTATACAATGTTTTTAGTGATTATACTGGTTACCGGAGGCTTTATGTATTTTATGCGAAATGCCGGACCTGAATGGTTTGGACCGGATGATTCTTCACAACCATGGGCTCATTTGGAGTAACAGCTATTTGAATTATTAATCTCATAGCATATGAAAAAAACTAAAATTTGTTATGTTTTGTCCCATAGCCGTCCAAATTATATACGCACTCAGGTCCTTGTCGACGCTATGAAGTTATTGGATGACTATGAGCTTGTTGAAGCGCGAAATAAAAGTAAGTCTATCTTCCGATATATAGAAACAATCCTCAAACTTATCTGGATCCGAATTACTGAAAATCCGGATATTTACTTCCTGGGATTTCGTGCACAGGATATATATTTTCCGGTACGGATTTTAACTCTGGGAAAACCGCTGATTGTTGATGAATTTGTTGTGGCTTATGACTCAATTATATTTGAGGGAAAATTCGAGAGACTGGGACTTCGATTCAGGGAAAATGGCATAGTTGCAAAAATTCTGTACTTCTATGAGAAATTGATGTTAAAAACAGCGGATTTTTTGATTACTGATACGCATTTGCATAAGCAGCTTATTACTGAATTATTTCCTGTAGAAGCCGGCAAAATCCAGGCCGTCCCAGTTGGCACAAACGAAAGGTACTTTAACAAAGAAAATGCTGCAGAAATTACTGAACGTAATAAAAAAGATCCGTTCAAAGTGTTCTATTATGGTGACATTATGAAACTTCATGGGTTTGATATATTGCTGAAAGCAATCAAAATCTTAAACGAGCGGGATTTATCAATTGAGTATAAGTTGGGAATTGGGAACAAGCAAAAATATGTAGCTAAAATGGAAGAGACTGTGTTTGGAGATGAAACTCCTGACAATGTAAGTATTATCGGATGGATTGATGGATACGACAGAATAATCGACCATATGAATACTGCCAACTTGTGTGTTTCAGGCCCTTTGGGAGCTACTAACCAGGCTCGGAGAGTAATTCATGGAAAAACCTATCAATACTTGGCTCTCGGACGACCGACAGTAATCGGAAAAATACCTTATGATTATGGATTTATAAATAAGAAAAACTGCCTATATGTTGAGCAAGGGGATCCTGAGGCATTGGCGGAATTGATTTCATGGAGTTATAAGCATCCTCATAGGCTCAAAAAGATCGGTAGAAATGCTAGATTGCTCTATGAAGAGAGGTTTTCGAATAAAGTTATTTCAGAAATTCTAGCCAAGGTTTTAGAAAGTGCAGTTAATGAATAGGTATCTGCCGTGAAACTATGGGGGATATGTGTGAAACACTTATTGTAGTTACGCCTGGTAGAATGAGATAATAGATAAAATATAAAATGAGCAGAGCCCATTGTTAAGATGCAGTTAATAATCGATGCAACTACAACTCAAGATCAATTTCAATATCATGGTGTAGGTCAGTATACAAAAAATCTGATTGAGAATCTCTTTGAACTTGCTCCTGAGATTCAATTTAAAATACTCCTTTTTGAGGGTAAATCAACTTTAGACAATTTTCTCTCCAATGAGCCTGTTTGTAAGAGGGTTGAAATTGTACGTATCGGCAAGCTTCGGTCAAATAACTTTCTGAACAGAGTTTGGTATTTGACTCAAATCCTTCCGGCTGTGAATAAAATTAAAACCCATGACTCGATTTACTTTTGTCCATATTTCTGGAGATTTTATCCTGCAGAGAAAATCCCTACAGTATTAATGATTCACGATATGATATTGTCGGAACTGAATTCCTATTCAGCGAGAAAAGGTATATTCAATTTTATTCGAAAAATCCAGTACTGGAATGCCATGAGGCAAAGTAAAGCCTGCGAGGCAATTATTACAAATTCGCAATACACGAAAAAGGATTTGCTGAAATACTATCCCGACCTTGATAATCAAAAAGTTTATCCGATACATCTGGCAAGTCAGCAGTGTAAATCAGCACTTGACCCGGCAATAGTCGATAAATATCTCCCAAATGATTGGAGAGATCGGGGATATATTATTTATCTTGGCGGAGCCCTTACCCAAAATAAGAATTCACTGGGTGTGCTAGAAGCTTATTACAAATTTACC
>WJKH01000032.1 GCA_014729235.1 Candidatus Dojkabacteria bacterium
GCTACGCTCGTTGGCTAATGTGCTGCGACTACGTCACTGTTAGACTCCTCGCTTCGCGACATCGTCTAACAGCAACTATACGAAAGATACTTCGAAAAATTTCGTTTTTCTTGTATACTTCGTATAGTCGCAGCACATTATGTGAAATATTGTTTTTAAAAATTTTTTATTTTATTTATAAAGAGCCCTTTTTAATTCATATTTCATGTGGCTTTATTAACTAAAAAAACCTATGAAACAACCAAACGAACAACCTATTGAGCCTGTCCAAAGCTCAAAAAATATTTGGATAATCGTAGTTTCTGTTGTCGCCACTGCTCTAATCGTTGGTGGCGGAGTTTACGCGTGGCAAAGGTCGAACCTAAAAAATACGGAACAAAGCTTAGAGCAACAAATTTCTACGTTGCAAGACCAGATTAGCCAGCTTCAACAAGCGCAAGTCAACCAAGATCAACAAATTAACCAGCCAGTAGCGGAACAAAACAACCAACCTACCACACAAGAAAAAGCAACACCCGAACCAGTTGATGAATACGCTGACTGGAAGACACTTGTTAATTCAACTGGTGGGTATAGTTTTAATTATCCTGCCGAATGGAAAGCTGCCGTTAATCAGTACCACAATTCCAATTCTCTTTTTGGACCGAGTGCCAACAGTGGTTCTGGTTTGGGTGGAATAGAGGTCAACAATTATCCTGGTACATTAGAATCCTATGTTACCTACCAAGAACAAAACACAGAAATCAAATATTTATCTACACAAAATGTCACGATAAACGGAGTTAAAGGGTTAAAAACAGAATACAACGGCTTTCCAGTTAGTGGTTTTTCAGTCTTACTTAAAAACGATAATCAAATCGTCAATATATACATTAACGACAAAACCTCTAACAATGTTGCCTTGTTCAATAAGTTAGTTGAAAGTTTCGTATTTACTAGGTAAATAATTATCCACGAAAAATTTAAAAGGGCTCTTAAATTAAGGTAGAAAAAATTTTAAAAAACAATACATCACATAACAAAGCATATGAGGTTCAGAGAATTTACGATTTTATAAATATTAATAAGGTGTGTAAATCCTCTTCACCCAAATTTTTGTTTTTCTTTTGTTGATTGAATAATATTGAAGAGAAACAAAAACTTCTCATATGCTTAACGTTAGCCAACATCGCTACGCTCGTTGGCTAATGTGCAATTACTTGGTAATTTTTTTGATAAGAATTTAGGGTAACAAAATGGAAACTAAACAATTTAGAATTGCTTCAATGCCATCATCAAGACCTGCAGATTATTACCTTGGTTATTATGATGATTCAGTTTTTATTGATTTTAATAATCATCTTGGCAATCTGATAGTACTCAAAAGGATTTCATTTGATGGATATGGTTGTTGTAGACTTCCTGAAAAAGTGATTCCAATGGATGAATCCGATTCAAAAAAATTTAAAGAAATTTTTAAGAATCATCTTGAAGACCAAAAATTATTACGTGAGCTTATTCTAAAAAATATACAATTGAATAAAGATTCTATTTGGAATGATGCATTACTTGAGTATGGATTGTTGTAATGAACACGCAACTTCCACCCAAGTAAAAGCACATAACAGCGAGTATACGCTGCGCCCTTCGGGCTTGGCCTTCAGCACATTGGCCTGCGCTGCGCTTGGCCAACGTCGCATATTCGCGAAACGTTAGCCAACATCGCTACGCTCAGAAACTTCTCTTAATCGCGATGTTAAGTTTTAATATAATTAACAGAAGAAATTATGAAAAAAATAATATATTTAATAACAATAATATTATCTGTATGTAGTCATTCTAAAAGCACCGCAAATATAAATGATTATAAATCAAAAATACAAGAAAAAATAAATATAAATTCTCAAATAATGAGGATTGATTTAAATTTAGATGGGAAAAACGATATTGTTATGAATGCTACTAGAAATCATATCAATGCTCATAGTTTTGAAGTCCATACATTCTATATTAATCAAAAATGTTTGAAGAAGATAAATATTTTCTAGGTGCTGTAGAAATTACCGATGGAACTAAATCATCCTTTTATTTTACTACTTCAGAATTTGATGGCCAATTGGTCCCAAGTTCATATCGTTTAGTTAAAATAAAAGATAAAAAAATGATTACGCTTATTCATGGGTCACGAGATTTATCAAATGGCTATGAGGAAAACTCTTTTGTGACATTTTCAATTTATTCCTTAAAATATGATGAAGCTGAAGACAGATACCTATTTTTTCTTGAAGATACACTTCTTTCAAAGAATAAGTATAATAATATTCACAACGCTTTTGAAAAGGAGCTTGGAATATAAAAAACTAAAACTTCACGCAACAGCGTATATGCGGTTACAGTCAGTCAAGCTGTTTTCACTCATATGGTCCTTTTACTCTACGCTTTTATGGCATAATAAATTATACATAACATGTACTTAGCCTTTTTTAACTAATGGAAGAGATAAGAAAAAAATGGTCTCATTTTTTGAGAACACCTTTCCCAAGTAGTGCTCATGAAGTTAACCTTGATCTAGAAATATTAGATACAACTATTGCAGGATGTATAACATCTCTTATTAGGCATAATTCTTTAAACAGAAATAAAATGGCGATTCTCGAAACGTCTATTCGAGAATTAATTGAAAAGTTTGAAAATATACCTAAAGATGAGAAACCCTACTTTCAACAGTTAATACATATTGGAAAACTTATTCTAAAGAATCGTAGAGATTACATCCGTAGCATTTGATATCAAGATTTGCTTACGCTATACTTAAATTGCACTGCAACATCTAATATTAGGGTAAAGGTTGAGTAAGATCTTTTAACGTTGTACTGAAATGGATAAAGCATTAATCAGAAAATTAATGAAGTTCTCATTTGCCTTTTTCTTATCAATATCAATCACACTTTTAATTTTGATTGTCTTGTTTTTGAGCATGTTGTTTTTTACGCGAGTTTCAGTTCCTGATAATCCTCACCGAATAAGTGAAAATATCTGTATTTACTTTGAAAAAAACAGAGGCTCAAATGAACATATTTTAATATTCAGCTACTACTGTAATTCAAGCCCGGATTGGGATATTGTTATGAATCCATCAATTGAACATTTACACAGATATAAAGACTGTTATAACGGCGAAAGCTGGGATATTGCAGGGTGTGCTTTACCAAGAATTTGGAAAGAGCAGGGAATCCTAGATCAAGTGGATACAATGGAATGCCCACGCATAAAGATAAAGAACAAAAGCATTGACGTTAGGCAAAATAAATTTTGCGACTGGTTCGCTCATGATTATCCTGAACCTGAGTATCTAAAATTTGTCGTAAGCGAAGAAGGCAAATTTTCTTCCGAGAAATAAAGAACAAGTAAACATCAGGTGTTGCGGTATTGGGTAGCGATGATTGTTATTTTATTGGATCTCGATGGACTGCAGAAATTTCTTCTTCCAAATTTGGCGAACACTGATATAATTTAAAAAGGGAGTTTCCAAAATTTCCATATACCGAAACGATAAGTGAAATTAATGCGCGGGTGTTATTTTAAGGATTTATTTGGTTGCTTAGGCTTTTATAGTATGTTACCTCAAGTGGCAGCATGATGTATAAGTTCATAAAGAAGTTCATGAACATTTGCGACAATCATGATAAAATAACATCGTACGACATTGCCCAGCTAGCCGTTTATTGAATAACGAATTTTAACTCATGACAGAACAAGAAAAAACGTTTTACAAATATATCTCCAGAATATTGTCAGAAGATGATCGTATCCCATACGAGTGGAAGAAAGACAAAAAAGAAATTGTATTTAAAAAACTCGACGAAGAAGGTTTTGACATTGCGCTCAACTGCGAAGATGATAATTACCTTTATTTATCGACCAATCTTGGCTATTATGATTTTTACTATTATGAATCACTTGAACAAATTAGTGATATTTTACCCGAAACAATGGGCTTGGTACGAGATTTGTTGTCCCCGAATATGCGAATTGTTGAAAAACTATCAAACAGTAAACCATATAAATGGCTGTTACAATGCAAAAAGGATAATGATTGGATAACAGAACGTGTTAGTGGTTTAGTGTTTTATAATTATTTGGGAAAAAGGATTGAAAAGATCTATAGCAATAATACCTTGCCACCGAGGGATAACATGTATGAATAATGTATCGTCAATAATTAAAAATATACCCAATATGAAAGCCATATTTATCCGACATTCCAAAACAGTTTTCGAAAAAGATACTCCCCCGGTCAATTGGGTACTGTCTGAAGAGGGAGTTAAGCTGGCTAAGGATTTTGCTAAAAAGGAAGCGTTCTCGAGCCTCGATGTAATATATTCAAGCTTGCAGAACAAAGCTCTGGAAACTGCGGTAATACTAGCGAAGCCTAATAGAATTCCAATAGACACGTGTCATGAACTCACTGAAGTAACTTCAATAACGAACGGGATAATCCCGGATTATGAAGAGACCGTAAGGAAGTTTCATGAAGGTGAGCTAGAAAACATTAATAATGGCGAAACTATACAGCAAGCTTTGGACAGATTTAGTAAGGCTCTCAAGCGTATCAGCAGTAAATTTCCGAATGGTACTGTAGGTATTGTGTCTCACGCCAATATTCTTAGTATTTACTTATCCCGATTTTGCAGTTACAATTCATATCAGTTGCACAAGAAAATTCAAATGCCGGATTATGCGATTATGGATTACAGCAAGAAAAAATTAACAAAACTGTTTCAGGCTCTTTAGGAAGTGATAAAATCGACCTCAGGCAGCCAAATAATATTCAAATCGAATCTCAATAATTTATATAGGGTTCTCAAATGATAAAGGTAGTATGCTTTGACCTTGATGGAGTCTTCTTCCAGAAAGTCCATGAAAAGCTAGTAAATAACCTATCAAAAAGACTTGATCTTGACCAGGAGTTCATCAAAGAAGTTTTATTTGTAAGAGCGGCGGAAGAAGGAGGATATAATAAGTTAAAAAAGGGGGAGATTGAGCCTGTAAAGTATTGGTCTTGGTTATGGAAAACACTCGGAGTGGAAGGGGAATTTTCAAAAGATGCCTATCTGCATCAGTTGCACAAGGGATACAAGATTAATAAAAGGGCTTGTGATTTGATAAATAACTTGCGGTCCAGGGGGATTAAGACAGCAGTATGCAGTAATAATTATAAAGATAATATTGATTTTCTTGCTAAAAAGTTTAACCTAGGCTCGTATTTTGATGTAATTGTATTTTCCTATGAGGTTGGGGCGATGAAGCCTGATAAGCGAATTTTTTCAGAGCTTGTGAAAAGGTGTGGAGTTAAGCCGGAATAAATTCTTTATTCAGACGATAGAGAGGATAAATTGCAGGGTGCTTTGGAAGTAGGCATTGAGGCTTTCGTTTTCGAGGATTTTGACAGTTTTTTGGCTGAGTTGAAGAGGCATCTGGATTTGGGGGATTATGAAGTGATTGATAACTAATTTTTTCTACTTTACTTCTATGAAACTACTATTAACATCAAGTGGACTGAAAAATGACTCAATAGCTGATGCCTTGTCTGATCTGATTGGCAAGAAACCTGAGGAAACTACCGTGGTAGTTATTCCAACTGCGAGTAACGTTGAAACCGGAGATAAAAGCTGGTACATTGATGATCTGATTAATCTCAAAAAACGAAATTTTAAATCAATTGAAATCACAGATATTTCTGCAGTGGAGGAGAGTATCTGGAAGCCTAGCCTGGAAAGAGCTGATGTCTTGTTTTTTGAAGGAGGAAACACATATCACTTGATGAGATGGTTAAATAAATCTGGTCTAAGTAAGCTATTACCTGGTTTGCTAAATGATAAAGTCTATGTAGGAGTTAGCGCCGGGAGCGTGGTTACCAATCCTGATCTAGCTCTAAAATTGTCACAAACTCTTTATGAAGAAGACTTGCTTGAAACTGAAATATTAAAAGGACTGAATTACGTAGATTTTTACTTCTTGCCTCATTTGAATTCTGAATGGTTCAAAAAGCTGAGAAGGGAAAATATCGAAGAAGCTGCCCAGGAGGTTGAGAGAACAATTTATGCTCTTGATGATGAATCAGCTTTAAAGATTATCGATGAAAAGATAGAGGTAATAAGCGAAGAGGATTGGTTGGTTATCACTAAAGATCAATAAGGACTTTATGTTATACGGCTTTGCCTTTCAAAAAAGAAATATCTCATGCCGAACACTTTACAACCTGAAGCAGGTTGATGCCAGATACTTGCTTTGGGGTGCGAAAAGTATGGATGCATACATTGAGAGAAGGCTGTTGCCTGACCAGCCGGATCACATTCTGGGAATGGGAGTGTTTTACGGGAACGTGAAACATCAGGTGCGGATTGAAACAAAGTTCTGCAATAAATTTAAAAATAAACTGCTTGACGGAGTACAACAAATTGAAAGTGTAGAGATCGATCCTTTTCTGAAAATACCTGATGAGGAGACAGATTGTATTTATAGTGACAATCTGACAACTTCATATTGCAACCTCATTTCCTGGAAGATTGTTAAGCTTATTGAGGAGGGGAAACTGAGGTCCAAATATTGTTTTCTTCATATTCCGAAGCGGATGGATCTGGATAGGGTTTGCGTTGTAGTGGAGCGGATGATTGGTTTCTCAAAGGCTGGTAACTGACATCTTAATTGGACAAGAATAAAAGTTCCTAATTCCTTTGATTATCGGACCATCTATACCCGGATTAGCTTAGTTTTCCGATTACTTCGGCTCAAAATAAGCGACGGATTTCTTTCTCCAGCGGCTTAATTAGCAATAGACAGAAAACCTTAAAAAATGTTATAATATAGTAGATTCTTCAAGAGGTCGGATATAGTAGCAATACTATTGAGTAGCTCAGACAGCGAGGCTTAGAGCGCTTGAAGTTATGTTCAGTAATTACTGAATATAGCTTTGGGCGCTTTTTTTTGTTTAAATTTCCCAAAGTAATCTTAGAAATAATTTTACTTTGGAGGACAATGGAGAATCAAAGAAAGTGTCTAATAATTCCAACAAAAGGTGTTAAGGAATATAGAGCGACAGTGCCCAAGTATATAAATTCTCATGACATAGTGCTTGAGATCGGATTTGCATGGGGAACTACTACTAATCTTATTGCTCAATATGCAAAGAAAGTTGTAGGGATCGACAAGGGGGAGTCCTATTGGACGGCTGTAAAGACTTATCCGGATCTGGAGCTTTACAAGCTTGATGGGTTTCGGATAGATTCTGTACTTGATCTTGGATATGATTTCAACAAGATCTATATTGATATTTCTGGGTGTCGCAGCATTTTTCAGGTCATGAAGATAGTATTGATGTATAAGGGGGCATTTCGTCCTGAGCTGATTGTTGTTAAGTCTACGCAACTGAAGAGGTTTGTATCGGAGTGTTCTTTAGGGTAGGGGAATTGTACAAAGCCTAGATTGAACTCGAGCGAATTACTCTTGAGGAAGCTGCCTGCATTGAATTTGATTATCAAATGAGTCAGCGTACACAAACCTGTGAGGGTTAGTGATATCGAGTGAGAGCAGATAACGAACGGTACACTCAAACGAGTAACCCTATATTTATGGCAGGAAGAAAAACCAGAATTTCCCCTGTGCTGCCAAACCCGTTTGATTCCAAACCAACAAACATCTAGGATCGACAGTCATAAAAAAACATTTACGCAACAATAGACCTGATCTATAATAATTATCATGATATACGAAACGGCAATAATAGGTGGCGGCCCGGCGGGAATGATATCAGCAATCCAGGCAGCAGGTATGAGTAAAAATCCGAAATCGGTAATCCTCCTTGAGAAGAACCCGGACTTGGGCAAAAAACTCCTAATTACGGGAAAAGGGAGATGCAATTTAACTACAAATGAAGAGCCGGAAGAAATAGTAAAAGCCTTCGGGAGAAAAGGAAAGTTCCTATACGGCTCACTGAGTCGCTTTTCGAATCACGTAACAAAAAGCTATTTCGAGGGACTCGGAGTTCCGCTTGTGGTGGAGCGTGGAAATAGAGTATTTCCCAAAAGCGGAAAATCTATTGATGTTCTGAATGCCTTAAAGAAGGAGCTTAATCGAAAAGAAGTTGAAATCCGGACAAGTTGTGAAGTACTAACGGTACAGATTGCTCCTGAACAAATGTCCGGAGGAAAAATGAGCCTTACTCATGATAGTGAGCAGAACAGTCAACGAGTAGAACAGATATTCGATAACTCGCTACAGAAAAGAATGCAGTGTTTGTCCATGGATTCAGGTTCAATCCCATTTATCATAAAAACACACAGTGAAAAGATCTTTGCAAAGAAATTAATTATTGCCACTGGGGGAAAGTCCTATCCGACAACAGGGTCTACTGGCGATGGATTTGCATTTGCAAGAAGGCTGGGGCATACAGTTACTAGATTATCTCCTGCATTGGTTCATATGATTGTTAAGTCAAAAGAAATTAGAGGGCTTGCCGGCTTAAGTTTGAAAAATGTGGAGTTAGGTTTTTATGCAAAATTTGATCGCGAGGAAAAATCAAAAATCCTGTGCACTAGATTTGGGGAAATGCTATTCACTCACAAAGGGATTTCCGGCCCGATAGTTTTGGATTCCAGCAAGATTGTTGGAAAAGCTCTGAAAGACAATGAGAGTAGGAAGGTGCTGATTTTCGCTTCAATCGATTTAAAGCCGGCGCTGACTGAAAAACAATTAATGAACAGGATTAATCGAGAAGTCGAAAGCACGCCAAAGTCTGAGTATAAGACTCTATTGAAAAGGCTTCTGCCGCGGAGTTTGATTGATACGGCGATTTTGCGTACTCACATTGAAGCAAGAAAGAGACTGACTGATATAACTCGGGAAGAAAAATCAAGATTGATTGCTTTATTAACGGCTTTTGAGTTTTTGGTTGACGATGTTGGAGGGGTTGAAGAAGGTATAGTGACTTGTGGAGGTATAAGTCTTAAGGAAATTGATCCACGAACTATGCAGTCAAAATTAATTCCCGGTTTGTATTTTGCTGGTGAGGTTTTGGATCTTGATGGGCCTACTGGTGGATACAATTTGCAGGCGGCCTGGTCGACTGGTTTTGTTGCGGGAGTTTCTTGTTGTGATGGTATTGGTTCATAGATGGGTTTTTCGGCATATATGAGAATCTGAAATTGAAAGTGTACGAAAGTTGTCCTATAATTGGTTATGATTATTAACACATGTAAAGTTTTTTTGAATGCTTTCTTTGAGCAATTCACGAAAACGGGGGTAAAGCTAGAAAATCAGAAGATTGATCATCTAGGTTTGCTTGCTGAATTCTAAATTGATTTTCAGGACAATTGACTATGAGCGATCTAAAAATTGACAAGGCTGAACTACTTGATGACAAGCAGGCTTATATCTTTGATATGGACGGCACACTCGTAAATCTTGAAGAACTTAATTTCCGCAGCTATAGCAAAACTTTGAAAGAAAAATTTGGATCTAGGCTCAGTGGGTCAGACTATCAAAAGTATTTTGCAGGTACACGCACGAGCTATGCGATAGAAAAATACTTGATCAAAAAAAGTGGGCAAAACAAAAATGATTTTGATACAGCTGAACTGACCCGACAATTTCGAGCGAAAAAAGGTCAAGAGCTTAAAGATAATTTTGATGCCAATGTAAAACTGATCCCGGGAGCAGATGAATACCTGGCTGAACTTCGCAGCCGTGGAAAAAAGATCGGGCTGGCAACTTCAAGTATTACCGAATTTATGGAGATTATTATTGGAAACATTGGATTTGATAAGTATTTTGAGTTTAAGATTGCTGCTGAAGATGTGGTAAAGGGGAAACCTGATCCGGAGATTTACAAACTTGCTGTAGACAAAATTAAAGCTGATTCCCGTGAGATCGTGGTCTTCGAAGACTCAAAGAGTGGGATTGAAGCAGCCAAAAGGGCAAATTTATTGTGTGTTGGGGTTCATACCAAGGGGTTGAATGACGATGCTGTGAGTTTGGCGGATTTTGCAATAGAGAACTACTATGATTTGTTATGACGAGATAATAAAAAGAGGTCTTAGTTCAAAATGATTCCGAAGGAGGTAAGGGCTCGTAATAAATATTTCACTTGGCGAGAATCTATGGATCGATCTTATCCGCTAGTTCAGCAATTTCAGCGAATCTCTTAAATTTATCCCAGACCTCAAATTGAATCTTGGGGGGAACGTGAGATGCCGGATGAAAATTCGGAATAATTATGGTTTCATCCTTAGAAACATTCTCAGCATCCAACAAATTTACTACATCTGTAATCTTCTCCGGCAAAGCAAGTTTGAAGATTTCCCGCACAGCTTTCCAGGCTGTTCCTCCGAGAGGCATGATAACTTTAGGGTTCAAAATTTCAAGTTGCCTTTTTAGATATGGAAGAGAGTGTTTTAC
>WJKH01000003.1 GCA_014729235.1 Candidatus Dojkabacteria bacterium
ATCCGGACTATCTGTACCAATACCAACTTCATCAGTCAAATTTGTTAGATATATTTCCCCGTCACCCGAATCCCGTGACCAGCTAGCTGAATTTTGAGCGTAAGTAGCGTATGGAACTGCCCGAATCGCCATTCTGCTACCGGAATCCGTAAAAGACTGATCATCCCCGCCACCAAAACCATCCCCATTCGCATCAAATAGAATATGTAAGTACGTCGAAGGGTTATCTGCGAAAGTATCAGTAAAACTTGCAGAACTGCCGGCTCCAGTATCAGAGCCTTCACCTAGAGCCAGGTTAAAAATTCCATCGTATTCTCCTATCTCAATATTTGAAAAATCTTCCTGCCACAAAAGAACTCCTCCGGAGGCAGAATCGTAGTAGCTGATTCTAAAATTACAACTATCAGCACCTGCAGCAACGCATGCTGGGCTCCCAGTTCCAATATTAATCCCTGTGTTCTTAACAACAATTTTTCCCTGAAAGCTAAAAGTGGCTCTAGTCTCCTGTGCATAAGCAGGTTCATAGCCGTAATAAAGCCATGTAGAAACGATGGAAATAATTGACAGAAGCACAATTACAAATTTTGGCAGTTGTATTTGTCTCATTATTATGGCAGCTTTAATCTCTCTGGTCAGATTACTTTAATATCAAAGTTTTTTTGAGCCTGTGCAAACCTCTCATTCTCTCCTCTTCGTCAAAATCAGGCCAAGACGCACCAATTCTCCACCGGCTGCACCGCTCGAAAGTAAATTTCTATCGAGCTTTATTCTCCCCTGCTCGTTACCCTAATATACTACTAAAAATGGACAAAGCTGACAAGTTGAAAAAACTAGGAGAAATCTTTCCCAAAAAGGAGATTTGCCCCACACAGTGTTACGTATCGCTTACAAAACCCACCTAAACTCGACGTCCTTAAAACCTACCCCTTAAAACAAGGCCTGGCAACCATAAATCAGCCCGCAAAAGTTACCGTCAAATAACATTTCTCCCGCAAAATGTGGTAGAGCGGAAAACTTATGAAATATTCCGCGCAGTTTTCTAATCAAGCAACGACTATAAGACAAAACTTATCATTTTTCCTGGAACAAAGATCACCTTCTTAACATCAGCCCCTTGCAAATACTTTGCAATATTCTCATCCTTCTCGGCTAATGCTCTGACCTCATCCTCTGTTGCTTTTATCGCTGCCACAACCGTGCCTCGAACCTTGCCATTTATCTGCACTGGAATCTCTACCTCATCCTCTGATGTATCAATTCCCTTAAACTCAGGCCAATCAGCACTATGGATACTGTACTCATTCCCCAACTTCTCCCACAATTCTTCAGCCAGATGCGGCGCAAATGGAGCAATTAGTTTCAATAAAATTTCAACCTCAGTCTTGTCAAAATCAGAATCGCCAAACTCATTGAAAAACTTCATAAGAGCTGCAATTGCAGTATTAAATTTCAACCCCTTCACATCATCGATAATCGTGTCAGAAAGTTTGGCGATAGCCACAATCAGTTTTCTATCACCTTGGGAACTGTCAGAATTTTGATCCTTGCCCTTCATAATTTTTTCTACAGCAGCTTCAATTATTCTATAGAATTTCTCCAAAAACCGCCTCACACCCTTCACTGTCCGAGTATTCCACTCGCAAGTGCCATCGTAGGGGCCCATAAACATCAAGTAACACCGTGCAGTATCAGCCCCATACTCATTAACCAAGTCGTCAGGATTTATTACGTTTCCAAGAGATTTCGACATCTTAACGCCTCCTTCACCAAGAACTATCCCATGAACACGCCTCTTTGCATAAGGCTCCTTGCCGGGAACAACTCCAATATCATTCAGAAATTTGTGCCAAAACCGCGAATACAACAAATGCAAAGTCGTATGCTCAGCTCCTCCATCATAAATATCAACAGGCATCCAATAGTCAAGCAGTTTTTTATCGGCCAGACACTTATCATTGTCCGGATCGCAATATCTCAGAAAATACCAGCTTGATCCGGCCCAATTAGGCATAGTGTCTGTCTCTCTTTGAGCAGATCCGCCGCACTTTGGACACTTCACATTAACCCAATCCGAAATATTTGCTAGAGGAGACTCACCTGTATCAGTCGGTTCATAACTATCAACCTCAGGCAGCACAACAGGCAGATCTTCTTCCGGAACAGGCACTTCTCCACACTTATCACAAAAGATAATTGGAATGGGCTCACCCCAATAATGCTGCCTCGAAAAAATCCAATCTCGTAAGTGATATCTTATAGTGCGCTTCCCCCAACCTTCTTTCTCAATGTAGTCCATGATTTTTGAAATTGCTTCATCAGTCTTCAAACCATCCAGGAAATCAGAATTCATCATCCGTCCCTCACCTTCAAACACTTGATCAGCCTTAGCAATCTCGGATTTATCACCATTATCCCCAACCACTACCCGAATCACAGGTAAATCAAATTCCTGCGCAAACTCAAAATCACGCATATCATGCCCCGGCACACCAACAACAGCTCCTGTCCCGACTGTCATCATTACGAAATCAGCTAAATATATCGGCATAGCCTTTTGAGTCAATGGGTTCTTGCAAAATAATCCAGTAAACACCCCTGTCTTTTTTCTCCCTTCTTCCAATCTTTCTTTCTCAGTCTTTTCGGCTGTCTTCTTAATATAATCTTTTGCCTGATCCGCAGATTTTGGAGGCATATACTTCATAAGTTTTTCCACAATTGGATGCTCCGGAGCAATAACAACAAAAGTAGCCCCGAAGTTAGTATCAGGACGAGTTGTGGAAACTGTAATCTCGAGATTTTCAAGTTGCTTCATTTCTGTTTCTTCGTTTACAGAGCCTGAAGCCGACTTAACTGCCTCAGCACCTCCGGAATTCTTGGAATCAGACTGTATTTCAGGCTGTATTTCAGGCCGCACTATGGGGTATACTATATCTATCCACTCTTTTCGGCCAATCCAATTTCGCTGACTTGCGACCACACTATCCGGATAATCCACCAAATCCAATTCATCAGCCAGGCGATCAGCATATTCAGTAATCTTGAGCATCCATTGTTTCAACTTTTTCCTGGTAACGGGTTCACCGCAGCGCTCATGATTGCCGTCGATAACCTCTTCATTTGCACAACCGGTCTTGCACTTCGGGCACCAGTTTATTGGCATCTCATCCTTGTATGCCAACCCTTTCTTGTATAGCTGCAAGAATATCCACTGAGTCCATTTATAATAATCAGGATCAGTGGTATCAATCTTTCTGTCCCAATCAAATGACAAGCCGAGTTTTTTCAGCTGTCTCTCAAAATTGTCAGTATTTTCTTGCGTGACTTCCTGTGGCTTGCGTTTGTGTTTAATCGCAAAATTTTCCGTAGGCAGACCAAAGGCATCCCACCCCATTGGGTACATCACATTGTAGCCAAGCATTCTGTGAAGTCTCGCATACGTGTCCATCATTGAATAATTTCTGGCATGCCCAATATGCATTCCTGCCCCCGATGGATATGGAAATTCTACAAGTACGTATTTCTTGGGGCGCTGATCAAAGTCCCGTCCATGATACAGTTTTGATTCTGCATCTTTATCAAATTTTTCAAACCATTTTTCTTGCCACTGCTTCTCAAATCTCGTGGGTTCGTAAGGCATTTTCATTTATTTAATAATTTATTCGCCGCGTCTCGTGCTTATGATACCCGGAAATATCTGAAAAATCAATGTTCTTAAAGTCTTCAGGGGCTTTTTCTTTGTATTAGTCTATTTGTCGTGAAACCTTGCTTGTTTCACGTTGTTCGTGGGTTTCATGATTTGTTAAATCTGAATAAGATTTTTGCTCGGTTTGTGTCCTAAGTCTATTTTTAAGAGGCTTATATGAGAATCTTGAGAACAAAAGAGATTGGAATAAGTTTTTCAATTTGGAGATGGCGGGTCGATTCTTGAACACCTAGAGAGATTGCAACACTGGAAGTTTTTGCTAGCGTAGATTTGTTTCTTGAAGTTCTTTTGGTAAATCACCAAACTTTAAAACTGGACATTCATTATTTATCCAATTAGCATCAATCTTGTAAATTTTCTCGTAAACAAAATCTGCACTCCCAAACATCGCGTCATTCCAATCAAAACCCAACAAGCCTGAATATTTCTTAACAAACTCTTTTGAATCAGCCTCAATTTCAACCCAAGGTGATAAACCTGGCCAAGTATCGATATCAAATTCAACATTATCACTTTCAATTACATATCGAATCCTCTTGGTCTCTTGATATGCTTTTTCGAATAACCCAACAGATTTTAGAAACTCTCGGGCCTTATCAAAGCTATCAACAATTAACTCGACTTCTTCTACTCCATCAAGACTCTTATCAGTAACTCTTTTATAAGTCATAGTTACTTTATCAACTTCATCTCGAACTCTAGCCCAAGCTCCATCCTTTTCAATAGGAAGATTATAAACACAACGTCTTAATAATCTTTCATCAAAAACTTTTTTTGCACCAATCTTTGCTAGCTTTTTTTGCAAATTCTCTTTATTAATATTAATAAACTTTGCTTCGATTTCTTTTCCCATCTTATAAATATTACAAGTTAAATAATGCATATCTTATCATGTTTACGATTCCTGCCGAATTTCATACACAAAGATACTCATTTTACCCCTCTCACACTATACCGGTGTCGAGGGAGTGATTGGGTGGACCTGAGGGGACTTGAACCCCTGACCTTTTGTATGCCATACAAATGCTCTAGCCAGCTGAGCTACAGGCCCGCACCTTGTAAAGACAATTATACCACAGACAAGGATAATTTATGTAACCCATAAATTCTAATTACAAGTGCAACCATTTGGGAAATCAAATGGATTTGACACCCAAAGGCAAACCCCGGACCCTTTTCCCGCAATAACTGGCGGATTTTCTATCCGTACGTTATCTACTCTCTGGACATCACAGGCCCTTTAGACTCCAGGAACCACGTTCTACCGCAACCTCATGAGACAGATAACAGAGAGCCTTACAGCTGCAAAATTCAAATCCGGACATCTGTCACATGAGACAAAATTCACACTTTCGCTAAATAGAGCCAAACTCCACAGCAACAAAGACATTGGAATTGATATTTCAGCGTCTTAATGGTAATATCGCAATGCAGTATTCGAAATGATCCTGTATGAAAAGGCGACTAGGACTCTTTACAATAGCTTGAGGTCAATCTTACCTACACCCGGAATAGATTCAACCTGTCGGCTGAGCGCGCTTTTCAACTGCTGTCTTCTTTCTTAACTTAAATTAATATTAATACAAGATATTCGGAATCCAAAAATTACCGTTCTATTGATTTTTGGATTTCATAGCTCACATTAAATTAATTCAAAAAAAATATGCCTCCCTCCCCGTCAAAACCAAGGACCCCCGATACAGCTGCAGAACCAGAGTCTGCTGAGCCTGGAGATAAAGAAGCAATAAATGTTATCGCCGAAGCCGTTAACTTACTGACAGGTCAAAACCCCAGAGAAACAACACCTTTTCAAGAGTGGCTCCGAGAAACTCCAGAGGATCAAACACCTCAACCCACCCCTGGCGAAGAAGGAAAAGTTCAGGAATCTTACACCCCTCTTGATTCTACTGAGATAAAGATACTAATGACTGAACTTGCAGACTTACTTCATCTTCTTGAGCATCCCGATAGCTACACAGTTAGTCCTCAAAAGGCCCAGCTTTCAACGCAAGTCCATAATTTAACAACAACCATAGCGGCAGATCAATCCCCAACAATCCCAGGTGTCCCGTTCAAACTCCTGGGAGAGAGGGTTCGTTGCCAAGTACGAAAGAACAGGAACACGCAACCCAATCTCCCAAGTTTTGGCGTAGAATTTGCAACACCAGTGAAACTGTCCTCTACTACAGATGAGAGAAGTGAATTCAATGTCTCGAATGCATTAGCATCGCTCGTTATCGCCTATGCAGAAATGATAGTAGCCCAAACTCAGCCTGAAACACAGGAATATGGACAAGTTGACAGAAAAAAGGCCGCTAAAATTACGGAACTAGACCCGGATGAAATGATCGAGACTCTCATAGATGCCTTTACGGATACCCCAATCGCGCAATTAACTATTGGGTGTTTCCACTCCAAACCTCAACCAGAGGGACCACCCCCACTCTCAAAAAACGATTGGTCACTTTCAATTCAACGATATCCAAATCGTGTACAAGTAACTTTTAGATTATTACGATCAGGGAGAACTTTTAACCGCCTTTCCCCGGTAGTGGCACTTGATGAAGATAAATTACGAGAGCTATTTACTATCAGTAACGGCGACTTCACTCAAGAGGGAGAAGCTGATAGGCAAATAGATGTGATTACAGCGAGAATCCTCCTAAAGATTATGAACAGCACTGAAGACCTTCGAAAGATCGAAGATGGCCTCGAGAAAATATTTGATCACCTCCAAGAAATTGCTGATGAACAAGATGAAAAACATAAGGAACAAGCCTAAACCACAAAGCAAGTTGCCAATGAGTGCTGGCCGCCGTCAAATCTACACCACCGTAAACCGAGTATATAGTAAACTCTATTTTCCCTTGCTATCCCCAGCAACAGCATAAACCCATCGAGACTAGGAAATTTTGATCAGAAGCCCTCGAAATGCTATAATTAAACCATAAAGCAAATACTGAATTACAAATGACAGAAGAATTGAAACCATACAAAATACTCGTCGAACAGAACCCTGAAGATCGCAAACAGCTTCGGAAAAGATCATCACAAGTACCCCCTGAGGAGATTACAACTAAAGAGTTCCGGACATTCTTGGAAAAATTACGCCTTACACTCAAAGAAAGTGAAAGTGACCTCGAAGAAGGATTCATTAGCGTAGGACTGGCAGCACCACAAGTCGGCATCCGAAAAAGAGTATTCCTTGCCCTGGACAATAATTCAGAAGAAGTAATCACATATATTAACCCTAAACTCAAATTGCTGGGACAAGTCAGAGATATAAGAGCTGAATATTGCCTGAGTATCCCCGGAGAATCAGGAGAAGTTGCCCGTCACAAGAGAATTCAGATCACATATATGGACCACGAAGGCCGAGAACAAAAAAAGAAGTTCTCCGGCTTCAACGCACGATTGATTCAGCACGAATTTGACCATCTTGAAGGAATTCTTTTCATAGATCGATTGAAGACAAACTAGACGAAAGTTTGGATAAAGGGAAAAATCCTTCCCAATAAACCCAACAAATCATTCAAAGAAAAACATATTACTGACCACAAACCTTTCGAGTCATATACGAAGCCGGATTTACAGTATTCCAACGACCATTCTTCCAAACCATAAAATGAATATGAATCCCTGTTGCAGTACCTGAAGCACCCATCTTGCCCAAAGCCTGACCACGCTTCACCTTCTGCCCTTTCTTCACGTAAATTGAACGCATATGCCCGTAAACCGTTACAAATCCATTTCCGTGATCAACCTCCACCCCCCAACCAGTCCCGGAACCACCATACAAACTCCCTTTTGAAGGACAATGGCCGGAGTGACAACCTGCAAATGTAACCACACCCGAAGCTGCAGCTACTAGATCGGGACTGCCCCCATCTGCTATATCCACACCATTATGCCATGAATGGAAACACTGGGTAACTCCTCCCCGTCCGCCTTCAACAGGCCAACTCAAGAAACGGCCAACATCACCACTCCCACGGGAATATTTAACTACACCTGAGTATGAAACTGCGTTATCCTCTGTTATCGGAAGACGACCTTCAGGTACAAAAAGTTCCTGGCCCTCCTCTAAGTCAAAGGGCGGATCCAACCAATTTGAGTCAGCTATACTCTGCATAACTGCCTGAACAGTTTGATCATCACGTTTATACCGCTCAGCAAACTTTTCAAGGGTATCACCCTTTTGAACTTCTCTAATTACACCGTCACCAGGGGGAATTTTCA
This sequence comes from Candidatus Dojkabacteria bacterium, assembly GCA_014729235.1. Taxonomy (GTDB): domain Bacteria; phylum Patescibacteriota; class Dojkabacteria; order SC72; family WJKH01; genus WJKH01. The sequence goes on from WJKH01000003.1 coordinate 7,943, forward strand.
ATACATCGCCAGGATGAATTACACTTACCTCTGACAAATCATTTGCCCATCTCATAGTTTCCTCAGACACACCAAAGAAATTTGCAATTTGATTGATAGTATCTCCGCCCTTCACAACATACTCTACTACTCCGATTCTCCCGCGATCATCTGGTATCTGAGTATTTGTTGAAGCATTCTGCACAAATAAATCTCGATTTACTGCCTGATCACTATACTCACCAGACACCTCATAGATACTATAAGCCTCTACTGTATTAATAACATTTACCCTATAGCGTCCAAAGATTAAAAGGCCCGACAAAAGCAATACACTAATAACCTGGACGGAGTGCTTAAAAAGATTTCCGCGTCCCCAAAATAAGTTCCGTACAATAAAACGCTTGATTGAGTCAAATGATGAGCTGAAGACCTCGGCAAAAACTGATATCAAAATGTAAATAACTCGCATTCTGACACTGATATAGACAAAGAAACTCACAAGAAAAGCAATAGGACTCCCGCCCTTTAGGAATTGTTTCAAAAAATCGGCTAGTTTTGAACTGAAAACTGACTTATCATCCAGCTCGAAATCATCAAATTTAGCATATCCAGTATCTTCCGGAGAATCAGGATCCTCAGCAATATCAAATTTGCGCTTTTGCTCCATTTCGAGAACCAGCTGCTTAAACCCCTGAGTTCCAAAAATTTTCGAATCTTTTCGCGACGGTTTCATAGGTTGCCTATTTTACCATTAATTGAGAAAAAATCGAGTAAACTGATTTGAGCTAAACAGAAGCCTCATGCAGAGTAGCCAAAAACTCCTTGTTACTCTTGGTTTTCTTCATGCGGGAAATCAGAACTTCAGTCGGATTTTCATCCTTTTCAAGAACCTCAAGCATCCTTCGAATTCTCCAGACCTGGTTTAACACCTCTTTATCAAGCAAAAGCTCCTCATTTCGAGTACCACTTCTGACAACATCAATTGCAGGGAAAATCCTTCGCTGTTGCAGCTTACGATCAAGGTGCAGTTCCATATTTCCGGTTCCCTTAAATTCTTCATATATCAAATCATCCATTCTGCTGCCTGTGTCAATAAGCGCTGTAGCCAAAATAGTCAGACTGCCGCCATTTTCAAAATTCCTGGCAGCACCAAAGAATTTCTTTGGCGGAAACAATGCAACAGGGTCAAAGCCTCCGGAAAGCGTTCTCCCGGATGTCGGCATGGTAATGTTGTACGCCCTGGCAAGCCGAGTAATGCTATCCATCAGGATAACGACATTTTCACCCCATTCTGCCATCCGTTTAGCTTTCTCGAGAGCCATTTCAGCAACCCGACAATTATGCTCAGGCATCTCATCAAAGTTAGAAGCATAAACTTCCCCATTCACATTTCGCTGGATATCAGTAACCTCTTCAGGACGCTCGCCAATTAGGACAACCATAAGTTTCGCCTCAGGACAATTCTCCGCAATACCGCATGCAACATCTTTTAAAAGCCAAGTTTTACCGGCCTTTGGAGGAGACACAATCATACCGCGCTGGCCATATCCAATCGGACTCAGCAAGTCAATAATCCGGGTAGAAATAATATCCGGCTCCGTCTCAAGCTTCAGCTGTTTTTTCGGGAACACAGGGGTCATTTTATTAAAGCTGGAACGCTTCGTAGCTTCAGATGCAGTCTTTCCGTAAACAGTCTCTACACGAAGTAGACTCAAGTACCTTTCCTTGTCTTTCGGAAGTCTGGCAGGGCCGGAAACAACATCCCCCATTCTTAAATTAAACTTCTTGATCTGCGATCCGGAAATATACACATCATTATCGCCGGCAAGTAATCCATCCGTTCTTAAAAGTCCATGAGTACCATCATTCATAATCTCCAGAATACCCTCAATAGATACAAAGCCGTCCTTCTTGGTAACAACCTTCAATATCTCAAGAATGAGCTCATGCTTATTAAGTTCTGCAAAGTCTTCCACCTTCATCTCACGAGCTTTTTTACGAAGCTCAGCCAGACTCATTCCATCCAGTTCTTTAAGTTTCATCTAACAATATAATTAATAAATTTATATAGAAAACAAATTCGAATACCCAAGCAGATTTACAGATTAAACTAAAGAAAATAGTTCCATAAAGGGCCCGGGAAAAGTTTTTAAAATTGAAAAAGAGTTAATCAATAGCAGTTATTGAGAAAGTATAGACCAGGAATAATTTAAAGTCAAACTGAAATACACCTAAAATAGCAAAGAAAAAAAAAGGGATCGGCACTGCCCCAACCGACCCCGGTGAATTTCAGTTAACTTTTAACAAAAAGTCATCGAAGTACGTTGGAAATCTAGTGGACTTATCCATATGCCCAGTTGTGTAGAACACCCCAGACATAGGGAAAAATCCACTAAACACTAAGTATTTAAATGAGCTAATCATAATTATATCCCCTAACCAAATAACTGTCAAGCCCCTATTATATATCCACATATGCACCTTCCAACAAGATTCCTGGACTTTGCTTGTTAACAAAGGTATTTGATCAGGCAACACTAATTCACTTCACGAGATTGTTACGAAAGATCGGTCGGCAATACTGGTGTTACGCGAGTTGTGGATAAGTGCTGCAAGGCTTATTCTCAAAGCTTTTTACCCCTCCTCTCCTATGGGTTTGGCACTTCAAGGCTAAAACCAGACCCCTTTTCACCATAGATAACGGAGTTTTTGTCCGTTTGTTATCTGCTCTCTCTCAGCATCACAAACCCTTACGGGTTTGTGTACGCTCGCTCGTTTGATAAGCAAACTGGGGTACTGTTTGTTATCTGCTCTCGCTCGGTATCACAAACCCTTACGGGTTTGTGTACGCTCGCTCGTTTGATAATAAATCTTGGGGTGGGATAACTGAAAATACTGAAAATACGATTCGCCTATAAACTACGTATACACTACGCAAAAATCATTAACACTGGAAATTTGCAGAATTGAAACCTACCACACTACTCGATTTACCATCCTTATAAACTTCGAATACTTTTCACTGCTGACACCAAAGATTCGCTTTTTCCTCCTGCAGGAGCCGCATGGATCTTCTTGAACCCAAGCTTCTTCGCTTCCTTCACAATCTTCTGCAAATTGATAAAAGATCTGACCTGTCCTGTAAGTCCAACCTCTCCAACAAAAACCTCATCCCGCGAATTTGCCTTATCCTTTACCGCAGACTTAATTGCTGCGCAAACAGCCAGGTCAATAACCGGCTCATCAATATTAAAGCCTCCGACAACATTCAGATAAACTTCATTATTTCCGAGATAAACACCGCCTCGCTTCGATAAAACAGCACAAATCATATCCAATCGCTGTTTCTTGATACCATTCGCAACTCTGCGAAGAGGAACTCCTTCAACATCTCGCTCAATAGTCAGAGCTTGAATCTCAACAAAAATCACTCTGGAACCACGCACAACGGCTCCTATCGAGGATCCTACCACAAGTTCGTTATTTTCATCCAAAAAAGCTTTAGATGGGTTTCCAACTTCAGCCAGGCCACCTCCGCCCATTTCAAAAACACCTATCTCGTTGGTTGTTCCAAAGCGGTTCTTTATAGATCGTAAAATACGATAAGTGTTGAACTCGTCACCTTCGAAATACACAACACAATCAACCATATGTTCGAGTATTTTAGGACCTGCAATTCTGCCGCCCTTATTGATCTGGCCTACAATCACCACCGGAATCCCAAGTGATTTAGCTGTATTAGTTATTAATCCACCACAAATCCTGACTTGAGGAATACTTCCGGGATAACTCTCCGAATCCTGACTCCTGACAGCCTGAATCGAATCAACTATCACAAGCGCCGGTTTTTCGTCCTCAATAAGCTTGATTACAGGCTCAATCTCAATATCATCAACGATCAAAAGGTTATCCTGGAACTTTACTGATTTTTTACCAATTAGGCGTCGTATCCTAGATTCGAGTTGATCAACAGATTCCTCCGCACTCACGTATAAAACTTTTTTGCCCTGGGCAAGACTAAGTGCCACCTGAAGCAAAAGTGTAGACTTTCCAATCCCTGGCTCTCCGCTCATCAAGACTACTTCCCCACCCACAAATCCGCCTCCCAGTACATTATCAAATTCACCAATCCCGGACTTCATTCTTACAGAATTCTTGCCTTTATCTTTCGAAATATCAACTTTTTTAACTGTCGCAGGCCTAGTTTTACCTTTTTTCCCACCACTTTTACTGCGAGATTCTCGGAATTCAACCAGAGTCCCCCATTGACCGCACTCAGGGCATTTTCCTGCCCATTTTAGCGTATCCGCACCACAATCGCTGCATACATATGCCATTTTTACTTTTGCTACGAGAAATTTATCTAACTGGTCCTATGGAAACGTGTTTTTCTGAAATTTCCTTGTCCATCACTAACTGTCCGCCAACTATATACCTCTAGAATTTTACCAAATTTTGAAAATTATGGCAGGTGACTAAATCAAATTTGACCATAAATAAACACACATCATTATAATCCCCCTTTGAAATTTGATCCACCGTTATATTTAGCAGTAAGATCCTCATGACACTTAACGCTACCCACTGATACTCAGCTTTTCGTCCTCGACAGTAAATTCAACATCATAAAGACCCTTCTTTTTTTCAATCTCAGACTTCTTCTCCAGAATTAAATCTGCAAGCAAGCTCTCCACCTCATCCTGCAAAACTCGCCGAAGCGGCCTGGCTCCATACTCTTCATTAAACCCCTCCTTAACAACGTAATTAACAGCTTTGCGATCGAGCGAGACTTTGACATTTTGCTCTACAAGTCGCTCATTTAATTCATCAACGAGCAACCCGACAATCTGCCTGGCATCTCGTTTTGTAAGAGCACGGAAAATGACTATGTCATCGAGTCGATTTAAAAGTTCGGGACGCAAAGTATCCTTTAGTTCGGACACCAACTCCGATTTCATTGACTCGTAGGCATTTTCAATATCCTTTTGTGACCGAGTCTCGCGGCTGGTTTTAACTTTAGAAATCGCTTCATCTTTATCTTCAATAAATCCGAGAATCTTATCCTTACCGATTTCTTCAGCCCCAATATTTGAAGTCATTATAATAATCGTATTTTTGAAATTTACCCTTTTTCCTTTCGCATCAGTTAAATGTCCGTATTCCAGTATTTGCAGCAAAATGTTCAAGACATTTGGATGAGCCTTTTCGATCTCATCAAACAAAATTACACTATACGGATACCGACTCACAGCTTCCGTCAACTGCCCTCCTTCACGATAACCGATATAGCCCGGAGGAGATCCAATTAATTTCGAGACACTGTGCTGCTCCATAAGTTCACTCATATCAATCTGAATAAGCCTTTTTTCAGTCCCAAAGAGCTCTTCGGTCAAAACTTTTGCCAGCTGAGTCTTGCCAACACCTGTAGGCCCTAAAAACAGCAAAGAAGCCCAAGGTCGACCCGGATCGGATATCCCTGCCCTGGCACGCTTAATCGCATAAGACACTGCCGTCACAGCCTCATCCTGCCCGATAACTTTCTCTGAAAGACTCTTATCCAACTCCTGAAGCAGATCACTCTCTTCCTGATCTATAGTCGCTACCGGAATTCCCGTCCATTTCGCTACGATTGACTTTATTGTATCCAAATCAACCTCATACTTACTCTCTTTTTGAGCCTTAGCCTGGTCACTGGCCATTTTTGCGACTTTCTGTTTCAAAACTTCTTCTAAATCCTTGTATTCCTTTGCCACCTCAAATTCACCTCTACGTACTGCTAGTTTCTTTTTCTGACCTGCTATTGCCATGTCCTTTTTCACCCCTACCACATCACTGTATTTTGACTCAACCTCCAGTCTGCGGGTAGCTGTAGCCTCATCAAGTAGATCAATAGCTTTATCAGGCAAAAATCTATTACTCACAAATCTATCAGACAATTTAGCGGCCCCGATCAATGCCTCCTCACTGATCTTCATATTGTGATGCTTTTCCAGCACAGGCTTAATTTGTGCTAAAATAGCAATTGTTTCCTTTATTGAAGGCTCCTCGATCTGAACAGGCTGAAATCGCCGATTCAATGCGCTGTCCTCTTCAAAATACTTTGTATAGTCTTCAGACGTTGTTGTCCCAATGCAGCGAAAATTTTGAGTAACCAAAGCAGGCTTTAAAACAGTAGAAATTTCAGATGTACCCCCCGGAATACTGCTGACAAAAATGTTTTGAATCTCATCTATAAATAAAATTACATTCTTGGACTTTGAAACCTCGCTTACCAACTGAATCATCTTTTGCTCAACATCACCACGCATCTTGCTGCCAGCCATAATTGAAGGAATATCTATTGAGATTATGCGGAAATCAGCAAGAGAATTCGGTACTAGGCCATCAGCTATTCGCTGTGCCAGACCTTCAACTAAAGCCGTTTTTCCAACTCCAGCCTCACCGACCACAATCGGATTATTTTTCTTTCTGCGACTCAAAATATTTACAACTTTGTCAATTTCTTCATCACGACCAATTACGGGATCAAACTTTCCCCGCCTTGCCATCATAACCAAATCTTTCCCGATCTCCCTCAGCAAAGAACCTCCCGTTCCCCCAGGCATTTTACCCGACGGCTTGGCCAAAAGCCCTACTGGATAATTTGCATAAGTCGCCAATGCTTTCAGATACTCTTCAAATTCAACTCCAAGCTTCTCCAATCTTTTGGAGACAGCTAGATCATTCCTTGACAGAATCGCCAAGATTAAGTGCTCAGTTCCTACATAAACATGGTCATAGCGGTTAGCAATTTGATAAGCCATACTCACAATATCTCTCGACTCTTCAGAGAGATTAAGGCTATTTAGCTTTGTGCTGATATTCTTATCGAAAATGCTAGCCAGATCAATAAATTCTGAGCTTTTAATACCGATGCTGTTTAGCACTTTCGAAGGATCAATTTCCATTGAAATAAAAACCCTGGTAGCGAGATATTCCCGATTCATTAAAATGGCAGCGAAGATATCGTTAGGATCAACCTCTTTTTTACCCTTTTCCTTAGCCAAAAGCGAAGCCCGAACCACAGATTCCTTTGCATTCCTGCTTAGCTTGGCAAATATATTACTTTCTTTTTTTTTAGCCATTTATTTGATGATTATTTTTAACTTGTATCGCTAAACACCGGTTTCTCAGGACAAATAGATTACTTCAGAGACCTAATTCAACTCTTCTTCAATTGCAGTATCTATCTTCTCAGCAAGTTCCTCAGAATCAAGTTTTTTGACAGCAGCATCTGACTTAGTCGAAATAGTTGATTTCACAGGTGCACTTGAGTCAACACCTTTAAGGCTCAACCCTAGGTGCCGCTCCGTTGTTGAAATTGATAAGATCTTAACATTAACTTCTTCCCCTTCTTTAACAAAGTCATGAGGATCCCGCACCAACTGATCAGACATTTCAGAAATATGTATCAATCCATTCAAACCTTTTCCAATCCGTACAAAAGCCCCATATTTAGCAATTTTCTGAACCTTACCTGAAACAACATCACCCACTTTAAATTGCGCAATTGCTTCCTGCCAGGGATCCGGCAGCAAACGCTTAACACTGTATGCCACACGCTTACCATTATCTGCAACGCCAATAACCTGGACTTTAACTTTATCTCCAATACTGTAAATATCCTCTATCCTCTCAACCTTATCCCATGAAAGCTCAGACAAGTGAACAAGTCCTTCGAGACCCTGCGCATTAACAAAAATTCCATAAGGAGTAATTCCACTAACTTCACCCTCAAGAGTATCACCTTCCCGAATGCTCTTTAATGTCTCTTCCCGCTGCTCCAGATCTCTCTCCTGCAAGAACATCTTCTCAGAGAGAATAATCTTATTCTTTTCACGATTGAGCTCAGCAATTCTGGCTGAAATCTTTTCGCCAATCAAACCACTCAATCGCTTCTGAACTGCCGATGAGATATCACGTCCAACTTTACGGACACCATCAACGTATACCCTGGCGGCATCCAGCTGAGAAGTAGGGATAAATCCTCTGATTCCACCTCCCAACTCACATATAACACCACCGTTATTTGATTCAATAACTTCCGCTTCAACTTCTTTGTTATTATTCATTGCTTCTTCCAATTCCAGCCACTTGCGCGCCTGATCAGTTCTCTTAATTGAAAGAATCACATTTCCATCGTCATCGTCTGTCTTTACTACGTAAACTGTCACTTTATCGCCTGTTTTCAAGGCTTCAACATCAATAACCTGGGAATTAAGTTCCTTGTCAGCCACAATTCCTTCTGACTTGTAGCCTATGTCAACTATCATTGCTCCGGGTAGCCTATCCATAACTATACCCTCGACGATATCGCCGGGTTTGATTTTCTTGATCTGGTTTGTCTCCTGGGAAAGATGTTGATCTAACTTGTCATAGAGGTCTTTTTTTTCCTCCTCTATGTGTGCTTGAACTTTTGTGCTTTTTGCCATAAATATAACGCTTTATGCTCCACAGTAGCGGTCCTGCTTGCATAAATATTTAATAATTTTATTTACCGCTTTATACTCAAATTATATCACGGTGTCGTGTTTTACTCAACTTTTTAAGGGTTCACGATTATTTCTGTTAGAGGATTTTTAGGTGTTGAGGCGGATGTTGAGTCTGACAACACTCGAATTCCCAAGATTCAATGTAAAAATCGAGAGTACTTCAAAAGATTCGACCCCAGGCGAAAAGTTAGAGGCGTATCGAGAGTATAATTACTGTTCAAATTTGGCGTGCTTGACACGGATCTCCATGTAATACGGTCTTTTCTACTGAGGATTTCATGCTATATTAATGTCACACTTCATATTAGATATCCAAATTTTAAGAGTAGAACTTCGTCAGGACAAAGCCCACACCATACCTTTAAAACTAAGGTGTAAGTTATCAAACAATTTATCTAGGATTCTATTTTGCAATCCTCCGTGGACTTGATTGGTATCATACCAAATTAACTCACTCCACTATAGAACTCACACAAAGCAGTTAACGGACACTCATCACATTTCGGAGACTTAGCCTTACAAGTATACCTACCAAAAAGAACGAAAGCCCCATTGATCTTATGCCAATCCTTCTTATCAAACAACACCTCCAAGTCATCAGCAACCCCGCCGGGAGTATCCTTCTTGCTTAAGTTCAGCCGATGAGCTACCCGAAAAACATGCGTATCTACAGCAATTCCTTGATTATCCTCATAAATTTCAGATAAGAACACATTTGCAGTTTTGTATCCCACACCCGGTAACTTCACAACCTCATTTATATCCCTGGGGACACTTCCGACATAATTCTCAATTACCATTTTCGCAGCTTGAATTACGTATTTTGCCTTGTTCTTGTAGTAATTGATTGAAGAAATAATCTCTTGAACATCTTCAAGCTCTGCCTTCGAGAGTGAATCTGCATCAGGGTATTTCTCAAAAAGTCTTTTCGTCACCTTATTCACCTGCTTATCTGTGGTCTGAGCCGATAGAGCTACGCACACCAGAAACTGAAAAGGTGTCTCCCAATTTCCCAATTCAGAGCTCGGATCGGGGTATAGTTGTTGTACTTTATCAAGCACTTCGTAAGCTTTTTCTTTTTTATTCACACAATTGGATATAACAATTTAGCTATCAAGATTCTATCACAAATGATGATGGATTTGCGTGCGTACGCTCGCTCGTTTGATAAACAAAAAATCCACCTATTAAAGATGGATTTTTTAAACCTGGCAATGACCTATCTTCCCAATTCCTTGCGAAATAAGTATTTTCGGCGCTGGAGCGTTTTACTTCTGAGTTCGGGATGGGGTCAGGTAGTTCCACTCCGCTGCGATTGCCAGGCACCAAATCACAAATCTTGCAACCTGGTGTCTGCCAATTGCACATTTTTATTAAATTTTAATGAAAACTCACTAAAAACTGAATAGAACTTAGCCTCACACAAGATAAATTCGTTCCTTTAATCCGTATAAAACTTCATAAAAGTTAAAACTTTCTTGGGTGCAGCCGTATGCATGACCCGCAATCTGATAATTTGCAAAGCAAAAAATTCAGAAAGCATGAATCAAAAAAGATTTCGGTCGATTAGTACTCCTTGGCTAAATATATTACTACACTCACACCTAGAGCCTATCAACGTAGTAGTCTACTACAGACCTCACATTCGCTTAAAGCGAATAAGCATGTTTCATCTTGAGGCAGGCTTCGCACTTATATGCTTTCAGTGCTTATCCAATAGCAACGTAGCTACCCAGCTATGCTCCTGGCGGAACAACTGGTGCACTAGAGGTTACCTCACCCTGATCCTTTCGTACTAAGGGTCAATCCTCGCAAACATGCAACGCCTGTACCGGATAGAGACCGACCTGGCTCACGCCGGTCTGAACCCAGCTCACGTGCCACTTTAATGGGCGAACAGTCCAACCCTTGGGTGCTTCTCCACACCCAGGATGTGACGAGCCGACATCGAGGTGCCGATCCGCGCCGTCAATATGGGCTATCGGGCGCGACTAGCCTGTTATCCCCGGGGTAGCTTATCTCCGTTAAACAATAGCGATACCATAATCTACTATAGGGTCACTTAGACCTGCTTTCGCAACTGATCGGGGTGTCCCCCTCACAGTAAAGCTGACTTATGCCTATGCACTCTTCATCCGATTTCCATCCGGATTGAGTCAACCTTTGTGCGCTTGCGTTACTCTTTCGCAAGCAACCGCCCCAGTCAAACTGCCTACCATACACTGTCATACACAAGGATTACTTGCATACTAAGACACAAAATGACAAAAGAGAGGTATTCCACTGACGACTCCCCCAACCCTAACGAGTCGAGTTCAAAGTCTCCCTCCTATTCTCTTCATCCGTAATCTTGTACCAATGTAAAGTTGCAGTAAAGCTCCACGGGGTCTTTTTGTCCTGGTACAGGTAGACCGCATCTTCACAGTCATTTCAATTTCGCCGAGCGCGCTGTCAAGACAGCGAGAGGATCGTTACACCTTTCAAGCAAGCCACTAATTAAGTGGCGAGGTATTACGCTACCTTAGGACCGTTCACTTTTGTTACTCATTATTCCGATTGACATCGTCATAATGGGACACTTCATTTCTGAGCATCTCTGTATGTCGCCATACAGGTCGGACTATATCATCCTCTTCCCAAAATATCTTGGCAAGAGATCTGGCGTATAGTCTCTGAGGATTCTCTTATGAATCAAGTATTTCCCGAATATTATTCTTCGAATACTTACGTTTTCTTCCAACAACGATTTGCTCTCGCATATCGTATATCTTCAGAATTCCAGTTCTCGTTAAATGCACTTCTTCCATCATCAACTCTACTATATTAGCAAAGACCATAAAAGTCTTTCCTTTCCTTGTTTTAAGAGGAAAGTTCATAAAGAAAGGGATTATGATTTCATACAAGTCTCTCAAGTTCGTTACTTCATAGTAATAAACACCATCGCCACGATGGCGAATGGTTCCACATTGGAAGAAATTCCTAATAAAATCAAGAATTTTACGTTCCTTTTGTGAAATATTGAAACTTGCAGTAATTTTCACACCCAATCGATAATCTTTTCTGACTTTGAAGGAAATATTAAAAACTCCTCTCTCCATCAGCAAATCCGCAAATATAGTTCGCATCCGACGTATAGTCTGTACAAACAGAACTATCTTTCATAAGAATCTTTCCTGCTGATTGTCCGCACTTTGACATTTTCACTTCCTGATAATATTCATTATCCAGTTAGTAGTCAAAGATACTCGGATATTCCAGCATTTGGCCAAATTTTACAACTACAATTGATAGATTTTCTCTATCTGGTTCATAGTTACAGCCGCCATTCACCAGGGCTTCGGTCACCAGCTTCTCAGCCTCAGAGCATCCGAAGATGCATCCAAAGCACGATAACCAACTTCCTTAACCTTCTGGCATTGGGCAGGTGTCAGCACCTATACATCCACTTACGTGTTTGCAGGCACCTGTAGTTTTGGTAACTAGTCGTCCTCTCCAATTCTGTGCCACCATAATCGCCACAAATCCAAAGATATATGACGTATGGCCCCCCTTCTTCCAAAGGTACGGGGTTAATTTGCCGAATTCCTTAACAACGCATCACTCGTACGCCTTGGTGCTTTTACACCAGTCTACCGGTGTCGGTTTGCGGTACGGTTACCAATAAATTTTCATAAATTCCGAAGAAAATAATAATCTTAGAAGTTTTTCCTGGGCCATTGAGCTCTACAAATCGGATCCCCGAAGTTCACCTCTGCATCAAAGCTCGCGAGCAACTCCCGGATTTACCTGGGAGGCATAAGCTAACTTTTTACACCCCAATAGCCAAAAGGGGCTTGCATACTCAACAACCTGACTCCATCAGAATTTATTAGTAGTACAGGAATATTAACCTGTTGTCCATCGTTTACGCCTTTCAGCCTCAACTTAGGACCGACTAACCCATGGATGACTGACATAGCCATGGAAACCTTAGACATTCGGCGAGTGGGGTTTTTACCCACTTTGCGCTACTCATCCCAGCATTCTCACTTCTGTACGCTCCAGCAGCTCCTTGTCGGGCCACCTTCACAGCGATGCTCTGCAATAAAGCAGAGACGTACAGAACGCTCCCCTACCCCCACCCCGCTAACCTATAGTTCCAAAGAAAAACCGCTTTTAAAACGGCACTTTGTAAACCATAAGTTAGCAGGGTAAGTCGCAGCTTCGGAAACCATCTTCAGCCCCGTTACATTTTAGGCACAACATCTCTTGACTAGTAAGCTTTTACGCACTTTTTAAAGGATGGCTGCCTCTAAGCCAACCTCCTAGCTGTCTAAGAGATCTCACTACCTTTTCCACTAAGATGGTATTTAGGGTCCTTATCTGACGATCCGGGCTGTTTCCCTCTCGAGCATAGAAGCTTATCCCTCTAGCTCTAACTACTCCAATGTTCACAATGGTATTCGGAGTTTGACAGGATATGGTACCCTTTCGGGCCCAAAATCCAATCAGTGCTCTACCCCCATTGTTTAAACTGAAGCGCTAGCCCTAAAGCTATTTCGGGGAGAACCAGCTATCTCCAAGTTCGTTTGGCATATTACCGCTAACCACACCTCATCTCATAATTTTGCAGCATTAACGAGTTCGGGCTTCCATCCCGCTTTCGCGGGGCTTCACCCTGGACATGGTTAGATCACTTGGTTTCGGGTCTAGTACATACAACTAAAATCGCCCTGTTCAGACTCGCTTTCGCTTTGGCTCGCCCCACATAGTGGGATTAACCTCGCTGTACATACTAACTCGCTGGGTCATTCTTCAATAGGCACGCCGTCACCCCGCTAACCTATAATTCGTTCACCTTTTCTAATTTTTACCTTTTTATAGACTCTTGTATCAACAATGTGCGTATCCAATGAGCACCTAATTCTGTGCATCAGGCCTTGCCAAACTGCTCCATACTGTTTCAATTTGGCTTCACGGTCGTACGCAAAAATCCTATTCACATATCCTTCAACATACACCACTTTCCAGTGATTAGATTTTGTATAACCTCGATTAAGCATTGAATTGTGTTCGCTGAGTCTCCGCAAAAGATTTGCGGTTACTCCAACGTAAAACTTATTCTTGCGCGTCTTGGTAGATTTTAATACATACACATAATACATAAATGATGAGTATACAGACTCATCATTAAAAAGTCCTTAAAAGATAATTAAAAACGATTTAACAAACTATAAGTTAGCGGGGCTTCGACTGTTTGTAAGCATACGGTTTCAGTGCTATTTCACTCCGCTCTCCGCGGTACTTTTCACCTTTCCCTCACGGTACTAGTTCACTATCGGTCGCAAAAAGTATTTAGCCTTACCGGATGGCTCCGGCAAATTCCCACAAGGTTTCACGTGTCCCGTGGTACTGAGGATATTACCAGAAGATACATACTTTTCATCTACACAGCTATCATGTTCTATGGCCTGCCTTTCCAGGCATGTTCGATTAAATATGTATTTTGTAACTTCTTTGCTAATCCGTAAATTAGCGTGGTAATCCTATAACACTTATATTGCACGAGTTACGGCCTACGAGTTCACTTCCACAATCATCGCAACGCGAATCATGCTTCAGATCCCTCTTACACAATATAAGTTTGGGCTACTCCCGTTTCGTTCGCCACTACTAGGGGAATTACTGTTGTTTTCTTTTCCTGCAGGTAATAAGAGGTTTCAGTTCCCTGCGTCGCCCTCCAGCTACAAAGTAGCTTGGATAATACTGCATGACCAGTATTTGGTTTCCCAATTCGGAAATTCCCGGATAATAACGCTTGGTGACAGCTCTCCGAGACTTATCGCAGCCTTCCGCGTCCTTCATCGGCTTTTTGCGCCAAGGCATCCACCATATGCTCTTAATTCTCTTTCTGATTCGATCTACATGTTCTATTCAGTTTTTAATGAGCAATACGCATTCACTGGACAAATTCGTCATATCAATTACTCTAAATGCGCAATTGCCGCCCAAACGCCTTTAAAAAAGCAATTTAGACAACAAACAACGCACTCGACGATCAATTTATGAAAGTACCCCATTCCCTGACCCAATTATATCACACTTTCACTGCTTCAATCAAATTCCAAAAATCAGCATTCAAAATGGAGCTGGGGAGACTCGAACTCCCAACCTCCTCATTGCAAATGAGGTGCTCTAACCAATTGAGCTACAGCCCCGCTAACCTATAGTCATAACTCAATGTACTACTATAAAAAGCGTAGAGCTATCATACAAATATCAATTCTTGCCGCCGAAACACCCCTCAATTGGCATCCAGCCCATCACCAAAAGCCTCTTGACTCCCAGTTGCGTCATATATCTAGACAAAACTGGGCGTGCCAAGACTTGAACTTGGAACCTCAGTCTTATCAGGACTGTGCTCTAACCAGTTGAGCTACACGCCCAGTTTTGCCTTGAGTAAACCTTCAAGCGATGCGCTCCAACTATTTGAGCTACATGCTCAGTCCGCAGCCAACAACCCTCTGCGCAATTCAAACAATTAAATTGCACACACCAAAATTCCTGAGTCTTGCCCGGCAACCTAAATTTTAACAGAGCTTTGCGATCAAAAAAATTAATAAAAAGAAAAGGCTCATCAACAACTAAATAGTGGTAGAAACTTAAACTAACCAAATAACGATTTTATATGAAAAATTGCATAAATGCATTTTCCTGCAAAAATCGAGAAAAACTTTTAGGTTATCTCCTTAGAAAGGAGGTAATTCAGCCGCAGATTCCCCTACGGCTACCTTGTTACGACTTAGTCCCAGTCACAGATCTTACCTTCGTCACCCCAACCACATTATCGCCGAAACTTTCAGCAACAAAGTGGTCGAGATGCCTTCGGGTACTACCTGCTTCCATGACTTGACGGGCGGTGTGTGCAAGAGGCGAGAACGTATTCACCGCGGCATGGCTGATCCACGATTACTAGCAAATCCAACTTCATGAGGTCGAATTGCAGACCTCAATCTGAACTGAGATCGGCTTTATGAGATTAGCTCCACCTTACGGCTTGGCTGCCCATTGTACCGACCATTGTAGCGCGTGTGTCGCCCAGGACATAAGGGTCATGCGGACCAGACGTCATCCCCTCCTTCCTCCACGTTTTACCGTAGCAGTTTCCTAAGACACTTGTAACATAGGATAGGGGTTGCGCTCGTTTCGGGACTTAACCCTACATCTCACGACACGAGCTGACGACGGCCATGCAACACCTGTGTATGCTCCCCGCTTTTTAAAGTTCATTTTTCTGAGTCCATATGCAGAGCGGACTGACTGAACTTCAAAAAGCGGGGTTGATCACCTTTCGGATCACTACCACATACATTTCAAACCCTGGTAAGGTTCTTCGATTACCATCGAATTAAACCACGCGCTCCTCTGCTTGTGCGCCTCCCCGCCAATTCGTTTGAGTTTTAGCCTTGCGGCCGTACTTCCCAGGCGGGATGCTTAACGCGTTAACTTCGGCACTCAATACTTCCAAAATTATCTCGAAAGATTATTTCAGTCGTATCAAACACCCAGCATCCATCGTTTACAGCGTGGACTACACGGGTATCTAATCCGTTTTGATCCCCACGCTTTCGAGCCTCAGCGTCAGAACAGAACCAGTGAGCCGCCTTCGCCTCTGGTGTTCCTCCCGATATCAACGCATTTTACCGCTACACCGGGAATTCCGCTCACCCCTTTCTGTCTCAATCTAAGCAGTATCAAATGCCTGTCCGACGTTAAGCGACGGGATTTGACATTTGACTTACTAAGACGCCTACGCATCTCTTTACGCCCAATGAATCCGGATAACGTTTGTACCCTACGCATCACCGATGCTTCTGGCACGTAGTTAGCAGGTACTTATTCATACGGTACCGTCAGTGTTTCTTCCCGTATAAAAGGAGTTTACAATCCGAAGACCTTCGTCCTCCACGCGGCGTCGCTGCGTCAGGGTTGCCCCCATTGCGCAAGATTCCTAATTGCTGCCTCCCGTAGGAGTGTGGGCCGTGTCGCAGTCCCACTGTGGCTGTACATGCTCTCACACCAGCTACCCGTCTTCGCCTTGGTGGGCCATTACCTCACCAACAAGCTGATAGGACAGGGGCTCATCTTGAAGCGTCTGAACTTTACCATAAAAGTCATAGACAAATATGGACCATCAGGTATTACTTCTCTTTTCAGAGAGCTATTCCTGACTTCAAGGAAGATTACCCATGCATTACTCACCCGTTCGCCGCTCCCCACTAATCTATAATACGATTTCTCTCATACTATAAATTAGCGGGGCGCTCGACTTGCATACCTTAGGCACGCCGCCAACGTTCATCCTGAACCACGATCAAATTCTCATTGGAAAATGATCTGAACTTCGTACTCAACGAAGTTCGAAAAATTTTGTAAAAACTCACATAAATGCGAGTCTTTAAATTCATAGAATTGGCTTAGTTGTTTTCTACCACTATTTAATTGTCAAGGAGCAACTTTTGTACCGGGTATCATACCCTAAATCACAACGAACTTCAAGAGATTTATGCAATCCCTCCAAACGACTCATCCCAGTATGATACTTTTTATCCCGAACTGGGATATTATAGCACAAAGCCAGGAGATTAGACAAACAGAAATATAAACCTTACCATTTCAAATGCGAGACCGTTTAGTTCCTTTTTTTTCGATTAGAGAATACTGCAGCAACAATTTAACTCTGCGGCCTGTCCAAATTAATTTGAGTTAAGAAATGATCCTACATGAAAAGACGACTAGGACTCCTTGCAATAGTATTAAGGTTTTCTTGCCTACGCCCGAGGACAATTTAAACCTGCCGGCTGAGCGCGCTTTTCAACTGCAGTTTTCTTTCTTAACTCAAATTAAATTATGAACCCAACTATTACCGCCCTACTACTTCAACCTATACAACTCTATTAACTCCCCAAGAGAAGTCGCCTCCTCGGGCCCCTTATCAGCGCGATCCCAAACCTTTAGACGCGGGAAACGCAGGGCCAAACCAAAACCCAATTCACCTTTACCGGCAGGATAAACCTTGCTGCGAGAGATTTCATCGGCCTCAACAACAGCTACAACCTCAGGATTTACCCAAACATCGGGCTCAGTATAATCACCCGGGACAATATTTTTTGACCGGTTTGGAGTTTCTATATCATGCAGCCGTTTTGAAATTTCTTCCCACTGATCCTCGGTCACCCCTGTCCCGATTTTTGTTGTCGGAACAAATTTTGAAGACTTGCGGTCGTAAACCCCACCAAGTAATGCCCCCATACCAAACTTTGCCTGCTTACCTGAGCCGAGATAATAACCTATTATTACCAAATCGACCGTATCAACAACCTTGCTCTCAATTGATTTTTTCAGCTTGATCCAGTCAAAGTTTCTAACTCCCGGAATATAGGGGCCATTGGGCAACTTTATAATAACGCCCTCAAGCCCCAAATCGACAAATTTCTCAAATTCCGCTACCAACTGATCAATATCGTTAATCTCAATACTTTCAGAATAAACAATCTCCTCAGAACCTGCCACGAGGTTTTCTAATTTCTTAAGCCGGAGATATAAGTCTTCCCTTGATAAGTTCTCACCATCTAGCGACAAAACATCGAAGACATAAGCTTTTACCGGAACCTGAGCAGCCTTATCTTCGACCCCGTATTTGCGGCGGCGAGTCATAGTCTCCTGAAATTCAATAAATTCACCATCCCGATCAGTTCCTGCAAGTTCGCTGTCAATAATAAATGATTTTGCCCCGATATCAGATACATCAGCGACAATCTCAGGGAACATATCAGTTATGTCTTTAAGGTCTCTTGAGAAAAGCTTAATTTCACATGCCTTCTCATCAGGCGAGCCAAACATATCTATACTTTCTGCAGATTTTGATAACTTACTCAGATGTTTGCTCCATACGCGAGACTCAAAACTTTTATCCGAATAATCTACGCCTTTGTGAATCTGGCAGCGAAGCCCATCATATTTTGGCTGCAGAATCATCCCCTTCCCAAGCCTTTCAAAGCCCTCTTCAAGAGACCCCACCCTCTGAACCAATCTGGGGAGAAATGGTACTCCCGGAATAGGCTTAAAATCCTCAAGCCTCATTGTAATATCCTTCTCATTAGCCTTTTCGCTTAACATTTCAAGAATAATCCCAACCAGATGTCCAATATCCGGATCAAACCCGTAAGCAATGTCAAATTTTTCACGAAGACTTTTATCGCCGACACTCATAACCGACAGAGCGTCAAGAATCGTCTTTACATTTAGCCCTAGCCGAAGCTTTCCAGCGACTATGCGAGTAAAGTATTTACTCTCTAGCGGAGATAGTCTTTTGATTGTATCCAAAACTTGTTCAGATTTCCTCTCAACTGAACCCGAACCCTCTTGCGTAATGATTTCCCAAAGTTTTTCGTATACATCCTCCAGACCAATCTCCTCAACTGAATTTCCCAGCTTTGCTCGAAGCTCTTCAGCCACTAAACCGATATCCCCTAACTCTCCTCGACGAGACTCTACCTCATAATCAAGTGCTTGAACTTTTACAAAGTCAGCAAACGCATTCACTATACTTTTCTCGGAAAAATTAAATTCTGAAGTCACAAATTGAGGAGCTACGCGACCCTCAATGAGATAAACAAATATTTTAGCTTCAATTTCGTCAGCTTCCTTCAAGAAATCAACAAGAATATCAGTCATATCCAGCCGAGAGTCTGTTTCTTCAATTTTTTGAAATGTCTGCGCTACTCGAAAAAAGTTCATCCTTAATATCTCCTCTTAATTAAATCTATATTCCCCTCCTCAATCATTATATAGCTTCCGAAACCAAATTCAACACAACCGGAATTAACAAACTTGCTTTCAAGATCTACTTCTGGAGAATGAGTATGCCCCCAAAAACATGTATCAAACTCACCCTCCTTTGATAACCGTTTGTGAACCGCATTAAATATCATCTTTGGGTGAGCCCCCCAGCCAAATACTTTCCAGGTAAGCACCTCTCGCAATTTTAATAAATATGGAACACCAACATATCGACCGGCATCCTGCAAAATCAGGCTTAAAAATTCCTGAGCAGGATACTCCCGATGCCCATGTTCAAACAAGTATTTCTTCCCGTGCTCAATAAACTGATACTGAGAAACTGCTTTATCTGAAAATAGCTCAACCCTGCTATCAATCCACTTTTCCTGGTCATGATTTCCAAAAACATATACCGCTTCACGCTTCTTCAAAAGAGGAAAAAGCTTTTTTCTCCACTGAGATGCAACAAACCTATCAAAACTACACAAGCCATGATCCCAGAAATCTCCGTTCATAACCACCCGATCAGCAGGCCGAATGATTTCTTCCAAGAATTGGCTCTTCTTTTTATTAAATCTCCCTGTCAAATGAGTATCTGAAAATATTAGGGTTTTCATTGATTCAGCCATACAAATTTATCAAGTGGCCTAATGCGCTCCAAATCACTTACCTAACTGCCCAAGCGACTCTCCGCTGGCAAAATGAACCTCCAGCGGCACTTCAAAATTCAAATTTGGTCCAACATCAGTCATAATCTGCGAAATCTTATCCCCAAACTCATCGATAACTTCATTCTCAACCTCAAAAATGAACTCGTCGTGAACCTGCAAAACCATGTAAGCTCGAGGAACACCATTATCAACAAATTTTTCATCAATTACATCACTGACCGCTAGCATGGATAACTTCATTAGATCACTCACGCCACCCTGAATTGGCATATTGACTGCTTCACGAATGGCTGCCTGTCGGGATCCACGTGCACGAGCATTTAGACCGCTGATATACCTTCGTCTACCAAAGATTGTTTCGACATAACCAAGCTTGCGGACAGTTTTTCCAATTTTATCAATATACTCAGCAACACCACTGTAATTCTCAAAATACTCATTTATATACCGCCCGGCTTCTTCTCGAGAAATATCAAGCTGGTTAGCCAGCCCAAATGCTGTCTGTCCATACAAAACCCCAAAGTTCACGGTCTTCCCGACTCTTCTTTCCTCCCCAGTAACTTCTGATTCATCCTTGTCAAAGATTTTTGCGGCAGTAGCCCTGTGAATATCCTTCTTCTCAATAAAGTTTTGCATTAAAAGCTCATCTTTGGATAATTCGGCCATAAAGCGCGACTCAATTTGTGAATAATCAACTGAAGCAAAGACATATCCCGAACGTGGGATAAAAGTTTCCCGAAGCTGGTCTGCCCAATCCCCCACAATTGGAATATTCTGAAGATTTGGGTTTTGGGAAGCAAAACGACCTGAGGAAGACCCTGTCTGGATGAAATCAGTATGGATCACCGGCGACCGCCCTTCCCTCACTTCAGGCTTAACTAAGTCAATAAAAGCCTTTACGTAAGTACCATGCATTTTGCTCACCTCACGATACTTCAAAACATAATCTATAAGCGGATGCTGGTCAGAAATCTCACGTAAAATCGCTTCACGAGTAGAACGACCTGCTTTTCCGCTCCGCACAGGTTCAATTCCCAATTCATTATAAATAACATCGGATAACTGTTTTGGAGAGGCAATATTAAATTCATGCCCAACCATTTCCCAGGCCTTTTTTTCATATTTTGCCACTTTATCGGCGAGCATGGATTCCATTTCCTCAAGCTTTTCAAAGTCAAGAAGTATTCCGCGATTCTCCATCTCAGCCAAGACACATGATACTGGAGATTCAATATTCTTTATGACCTGAATTTGCACCGGATCGTCAAGATTTTCATTAAATTCTAATTGTTTCGCGTAGCTTTTACGCAAATTTCTCCAATTATCCTGGATCAACCCCGATACTCCAACAGATTTTGCTTTCCAAAGCTTCTGGATTGAGTTGAATTTTTTAATAACTTTTAATGAAATATCCCTTACTATCTGAATACAGCTACCCGCATCTGACTTTGTGAACTGCTGCCTAATTGCTTTTGATAAATGCCAAAAAGCCAATGCAGATAGAGAGTAGTCCTTTTTTCCGGCATACATAAGATGCGACGCAAGTTTTATATCAAAAACACCCTTGGAATATGATTTCACACCCTCCCACAACTCAAGATTTTCCTTTGAATCAAGATGTCCGGACAACCTGGACCTAAGCATTGATGTAAATTCCTCCCACTGATACCAATATGTTTCACGTGCCTCACCCGACGTGAAACTTGTGGCTAGATCGATCAGTATTTGGTTAATACTACTCTCCTCCCCACTCTGGCTAGTTATAACGTAACCTTCAGCTTTATCATCGGCTTTACCAACAGCGCCCTCGCCAACAAATAGAGCCCAGCCGTCAGTAAATTCTTCGCCCTCAAGATAACAAAACAAAACACTCTTCCCATTATTTGACAGTAATTCCTTAATATAGCTCAAAGCCTTCTCGTCACTAACCAAATCTTTAGCAACTGACTCCATAGCAGCATTACTCCCGGAAGGAGAATTATTAGCGAACATATCAATTTGTAGCCCATTATTCCCTGCCCCATTTCCACGCTCACGCTGCTCATCCACGGACTCAGGGAGCTTATTGATTAGAGATTTAAATTCGTAATCAACAAATAAATCCAGGACCTTCTGCTTATCAAAATCCCTCATTAAACAATCTTCCAGAGCGACACCAACATCGATGTCCTGATCAATTTCAGCAAGCTCACGACTAATCTCGGCCTGTTCAACACCTTCTGTAAGCAAATTTTTCACCCTTGCCGAATCAATATCCTCAATATTCTTGTAAATAGCATCGAGTGAGTCATATTTTTCCAGCAATCTTCGAGCAGTTTTATCCCCAATCCCCTTTATTCCCGGAATATTATCAGACGAATCCCCTACCATCGCCTTATAATCAACAACCTGCCGGGGATAATACCCATACTTCTTGTATGTGCGATTTTTATCAAAATTCATCAAGGTCTTAAAACTTCCCTGAGGCAAGCAAACCTGCACATGATCATTAATTAACTGCAACAAGTCCTTATCACCCGAAACTATCACCATATCAAGGCCCTGAGTTCCCCATTTACCATCAGCAACCTCATAAGCAAAAGCACCCAGAATGTCATCAGCCTCATAGCCCTCCCGCTTAACAATTGGAATATTAAATGCATCCAAGACTTTCTCAACCATCGGAAATTGATCTATCAGCTCCTCATCCGGCTTTGTCCTATGAGCCTTGTAATCAGCAAACTTCTGATGACGAAACGTGGGTTTAGGAGTATCAAAAGCACAGACAATGTACTTGGGCTCAAATCTCTTTAGCACTTCAAGAAGCATTGAAGTGAAACCGTATACAGCATTTGTCTGCTCACCTGCAGTTGTAGATATAGTCGGAGGGTAAGCATGATACGCTCTATGAATTATCGCATTAGCATCTATAGCTATGAACAAGGGATTTTCTTCCATAATCTCAATAAAAATATCAAAATTTAACCCGCATACTTTTAACGGGTGTTTCTTAATTTTTATACCCAAAGTGGCTTTTAATATCTACAAACTGATTAACTCCACCTGGGGATACTCACAATTAAACCCGTTAGCAGTAATTCTACCACCCATGCAGCCTCAAACCAAGTTTCCCTCCAGGCTTCACAAATCGGAAATAAGATCTACTCCCTGATTACAAACTCTTTCGAGGTAAATACCACCCGCTTCCTAGCCCTCTACTTATAACTCGAGACAGCATGAAAATTGCAATAACCACCAGAAAGCTGAGATCAAGACAGATGGGCACGCACTGTACGTGAAAACCGTTAAACCCAGGACAGAACCTGTAAATTTTGCGCGTCAGATTTATCAGCGGCTAACCAATAATTTCATTTAGCTCATCCTTCAACACTACCTCATTCGCAAGCAAAGCAGCCACTAATGCCTCGACCTTATCCCGGTTTCTCTCAAGAATACTGCGAGCCTCATCAAGCACAGAGCCAATTATCATCCGAACCTCTTCATCAATTATTTTTGCAGTCTCTTCGCTATATCCGTGACCCGAGTCATATTTATATCCAAGATACGAAGACTCCTCTTCATCGCTAAATCTGACAAATCCAAGCTTCTTACTCATACCGAATTTCTTGACCATCTTTTTGGCCACCTCCGTAGCACTTTTAATATCTTCCGATGCACCTCCGGAAACATCCTCCAGGAACATCTCTTCAGCAAGATAACCCCCCGTTGCATGCTGGATTTGAGCCAGCATCTGTGTCCGAGTAGTAAAAGACGAATCTTCTTTAGGAACAAAGACCGTTACACCACCCGTATAACCGCGAGGAATAATTGACACCTGTTCAACAGGGTCAGCCCCTTTAGTAAATTGAGCAACAATTGCATGACCGGCCTCATGATAAGCTACACGCTTGATATCATCTTCAGTTCTCTTATTTTTCTTTTGCCGCCCTAATTTCACCTTGAGATACGATTCCAGCAGATCTTCCTGTTTAATAACCTTGCGATTATCCTTTGCACTCATTATAGCGGCTTCATTTAATAGATTTTCCAAATCAGCCCCTGAATACCCAATCGTCTTCTTAGCAATTAAATCCAGATCCACATCATCCCCAAACTTCTTCCCCTTTGAATGAACCTTCATAATCTCCTTTCTACCCTCATAATCAGGCATCTGCACAACAACAGTCCTGTCAAAACGCCCCGGTCTCAAAATTGCCGGATCCAAAGTATCAGGCCGATTGGTAGCAGCCAAAATAATTATGTTATTTCGATCCTCCAACCCATCCATTTCTACTAATAATTGGTTCAGAGTCTGTTCAGTATTTCCGGAATGAAGAACAGTCCCTCGCTTTTTAGCTATTGCATCGACCTCATCAATGAAAATAATACAAGGAGTTGCACGTTTAGCTTTCTTAAATAAGTCCCGAACACGTGATGCGCCAGCACCCACAAGCATTTCTTCAAATTCAGAACCTGAAGTGTGGAAAAACGGCACACCTGCCTCACCTGCAACAGCCTTTGCCAGAAGCGTCTTTCCGGTTCCAGGAGCTCCAACAAGCAACACTCCTTTTGGAATTCTAGCGCCCGCCTCAAAATACTTTTTAGGGTTTTTCAAAAAGTCTACTACCTCAACCAATTCTTCCTTAGAATCATCAATCCCGGCCACATCATCAAAAGTCGTCTTCACCTTCTTGCCAAAAATTAATCTGGCCTTGGACTGGCCAAATTCAAGAATTTTCCCTCCTGATGACTGCATATTTTTAACCAGCATAAAAAGGAGAACAACACCAGCGATCAGGATTCCTGACCAGATCAAATCTCCCAATCCAAACTCAGCGTTAGGCCTGTACTCATAGGATTCCAATACAATTCCACGCTCTGCCATCATAGACTCAAAGCTTTGATCACCAGCATTTTTTATAAGAGCATATTTTCTTGACTTCGCCTCTTTCTCAACAGCCCCAACCTTTATTGTATCAACCTGCTCAAGTATTACATAGCCATTCCGCTCAATAACGTTTTCATAATTGCCTTCTTTCACATCACTGACTACTTCCGACAAAGGCACCTGTTCCCCTTTGAAATCGACAAAGACTGATACCAGCCAAATCCCCAGAATCACAATACTTAAGATTATACTAATGATCACTCCCAGTCGCTTTTTCCCAACAACACTAGGGAGTTTTCTAATATCAGGCATTTTATTCCCGCCATTTTTTCCACTATTATTCTGTTGCTTCCCCGAAGTTTTTCCGCCCGATGCCTTCGAAGAGTCCTCTTTCGATACATTTACATTCATTTTTATTTGTGAAACTAATCTTAATTGAAACTTTGCGTAACTTTTAATTACAAGTGAATAAATTTCCTACCCATTATTAATAAATCTCTCCGAATATAGGGAAATCTACAGCATTTTATCATAGCAGGGGTGGGAATTGAACCCACGACCTCAGGTTTATGAATCCTGTGCTCTTACCAACTGAGCTACCCTGCCCCCGCTAACCTATAGTCCTTAATTTTAAACAGAATGAAAAAATCATTCAACCACTCTCAGAAATTTACTTCTGTCATAAATCAAATTCCCAAGCGTATTGTAGTTATTTTATCAGAAACCGCTAAAAAATGGAAACAAAACGGTTAATCTCAAGCCTCAGCCCTTCTACATCCCCATAGTGATGGTCATTCCCAGCAACCTCAGCAAATTGAGCATTTTCCAACCCTTGAGATTCAACCAGATTCTTTAAGTCTAAAAACGCACATGCTGGATCATTGGTTTTTTGGATAAATAAAATTGGGATACTAATATGAGAAATCAACTCTCCAAAGGAATAACCAAGCCGAGAAGCAAAGCCAACGGCACTCCCTACAAAAACACAGAATTTGGGATCGAGAATAGATTCTTTGATAGCAAGCAAAGTAAGAATAGTGCCAGCCGATTTTGCAAATACACCATAACCGGAGAACTCATTCATTGCCTCATCGAGTCTATGAAGCTCCTGTTGCATATTTATAAATTTCTGAGAATCGTCCAGCCAATGATTGTATCTGAGAATCTTGTGCTGCTGAAATTCATCACGCAGTTTTTCGCTCACTTCCTCTATCCACTCTTCGTTTCGGGGACTATTACCCGGGAGCAGCAGTATGTTCATGATATTCGTTTTTACAACTAAAAACTTGTATACTTGTCATATACCCAGCGGGGTATAAGGATCCTGTCTTTCCAGTGTCAATCCACAACAGAAATCAGCACACAATCAAGATTTCAAGAGGACAAGAGATGTGCGGAAGCTTCTTAGCTCAGACTATACCCTATTCATATATAACCCACTGTCAGTGTTAATTCTGACAACATCACCTTTTTCAACGAACATAGGAACTTGAACTTTGTATCCCGTCTCAGTAACAACCTCTTTCAAGGCATTATTTGCAGTATCCCCTTTAACAGCAGGAGCTGCCTCTACAACTTTCAAGTCAACAGTTGGATTCTCACGTATGTTTACAACTTTGCCTTCGTGAAGCATAGTCAGAATCTTCTCGCCCTCCTTCAGAAATTTTGAGTAGTCTCCTAAAACTTTGGAGGGAATTGACACAGTTTCATATGTCTCCATATCCATAAAGAAAACACCGCTATCATTAGAGTACAGATACTGCATCTCTTTGGTCTCAAGCTCAATTGCATCAAGCTTGGTGCCTGCTTTTACAGTTTTTTCCAAAGTATTACCAGTTGTGAGGTTTTTAAGCTTTAAAATTATCAGGCCTCCTTGTCGACCTTGGGTTTTAAGCTTTCTATCAAGCACATTATGCACCTCCCCATCAATCAGAAGTTTCATGCCTTTAGCAAACTGATCTGTCTCTGCCATTTAGGCAAATTACACTAAAATTATCATGGAATTCTTTATTATTGCGGGAGTCGGACTCGAACCGACGACCTTCAGGTTATGAGCCTGACGAGCTGCCGCTGCTCCA